>CAYJFE010000006.1:0-28697 GCA_964369165.1 uncultured Desulfovibrionaceae bacterium
AAACCCAGTGAGCCATAGGGGAATAGACTAAAAATAACCAGAAAACCGAAATCAATACCATGGCAGAAAAACGTATTCTTTCAGCATAAGCACCTGAAATAAGAGCTATTGTCAATACTGCAAACATACATTGGAATACCATAAATAATAGATGTGGTATATTATCAACAGGCCCACCTTCCATGCCTACGCCTTGAAGCATAAAGTAGGAAAAGTCGCCTATAAGTCCGTAATGATCAGGACCAAAGGCTAAAGAATAGCCACAAATTGCCCATAAAACAGGCATAATGCCCATAAGAATGTAGGAGTGCATTGAAGTAGATAAAACGTTCTTTGCCCTCACAAGACCACCGTAAAATAAAGCAAGTGCAGGGGTCATTACCATTACCAGTGCTGAACATATCAGCATAAAAGAGATATCCGCATAATTCATAAGTCAATCCTTTCTAAAATGTTTTTATTACATCCTATAAAGCAAGCACTGTGCCATGTGTTATTTTATATGTTAATTCAGTAGGATAGCTAAAAATAGCATGTCCTGTATTTTTCTGGTTTTTACAAAATAGTAGAAAAGTAGAAGGCGAAAAAAATAATAACTTTATAACTATATGATTTAATAGTATGTTTTTGTTTTTCTATCTTTCTACCAAAAAGAGGGGAAAGCTATGTATTTTTGCTCAATCTCTTTAAACTCTTTCTCTCTGCCTAAAATTGCATTTTCTACAAAAAAGAATAAAAGTGTATTCACTTATAAAGGCAGTGATAACTTTTTATAATAATAGCAACAAGATATTAGCTTTGATATTTTTTGATTAATTCAAGATTCAAAGGAGTTTATTTATGTTATTTTCTAAGAAAAAATACTATTTGCTATTCACTTTCTTTTTTATATTTCCTTTTTCCTCAAATATGTTAGGATTAGAACTGTTTTCTGCAAAAGCCTATGCCCTGAGTGGCACCTATAATGGCACTTTGCCAAGTGGTTGGACTATTGATGATAAGCTTGGCTTAGAGAGGATGTATTCACTCAATCCCTATACGACATCATTTGTGGGCAATACTCTTAATCTAGTGGGCGGTTCCTTGTATACTTTTGGAAATGTCTATCCTGAACCTGGCTATGGATCGGCAACTGCGGCTTACACGCATCGAGATTATGCCTATGGAAACACTCTTAATATGTCGGGTGGATCCTTTAATATCGTTTATGGTGTCTTTTCTCCACAAGGTGATTTATCGAACAATAGCGTCAATGTAACGGGAGGTGAAGCAAGAAGAGCTTTTGCAGCTTTTACTAATCAAGGCGATGCGTATAATAATTCGGTAACTGTTTCAGGCGGTTTGATACATGAAAGAATTTTTGTGGGGAGAAGTGCGCAGGGAGATTCTTATAATAATTTACTCACAATCACAGGTGGCACAATAAATACAAATGCAACAGCAGGCCGATCTAAATCGGGAACTGTTTATAATAATACAGTAAATATAAGTGGCGGCACTATTCTTGGCATGGCAAGCGCGGCAAGATCAAATGGTACAGCAAGTGTGCGAAATAATACGATAGAAGTGACAGGCGGCACTTTTGATTATGCCATAGCAGGCGCATATGCCCTAAAAGGCACAGCAAGCAATAATAGCGTAAAAGTGCTTGCAAACTCTCTCCAAGCGCCTACATTTATAAGCAAAATGCGTATATGGGGTGCTTACACCAATACAGGCACTATGGATAGCAATAGCGTTGAAATCATAGGTGCTGACTTAAGTGAAGTAGAGGTGGCAGGGGCAATTTCTACGGATAGTGGGATTTTGTCAAATAATACTGTACGCATTTCTAATAATACTCTTCCTCTCAGTGCTTCAAGTATTATTACAAATGCAAATACTGCAATTTATGGCGCTTATAATCCAAAGGGCACAAGTACAAACAATAGTGTTTATATACAAAGCGGTACATACAATGGAATAATTTCAGGTGCGCACACTCAAAGTGGTAATGCAAACGGAAATAGTGTGACTCTCAATGGCGGCACATTTGAAGCAAATTCTATATCAAGCGGCGCAAGCACAAGCTCTGGCAATTTAAAAGATAACACACTTATTATAAATGGCGGCACTTTTAAAGCAAATTCCATTGTTTCGGCTGTGCGTGGGCATTCTTTAACGGACAATGCTTCTCTAGTTGATAATACGCTAGTGATCAATGGGGGAAACTTTGAAACTAATTCTATTATTGCGGGTACTTATTTTGATGCAGGTTCAAGTGCATACAAGAGTTCTGGAAGTAAAATTATTGTGAATGGCAATGTCGATCTGTCAAAGGCAATAGTGATGGGTGCAATAGATTCAAATGGTGTAGGGCATAGTCAAAACTTGCATAATGATAATACCTTGGTGATTAATTCAAAAGCTACAGCAAAAGCTGTCTATAATTTTAAGAATTTTGAACTTTATGTAAGAAATCATAATGATGTGACTAGTCCGATGCTTGAAACTGAAAGCATACACTTTGGAGAGGGCGCAAATGTGACGGCTTATCTTGGCGATCATGCTGACACTTTAGAAATGGGGCAAGAAATTAATCTTTTTCAAGTGACTGATCCAAATGGTGCAGAGGGCTCGATTGCTTCGGCTCAAGCTGTTCAGGGTATGAGTATTATAAACCATTTAGATTATAATGAAAAAGCTGGCAATCTTGTATTCGCGGTTACAGGATATAGTGCGCATCCGCATTCTATTACTTTTCCCGAAGCTCGATTAGCTTCTTTTGCTTTTTTGAATCAATCCGATGATTTAGCTTTAGGTCAAGGCATGGCGGCAGCTTTAGCGGCGGCTGAAAATGTGCAAGCAAAAAGCGAAGTGGGCGAAAATATACTAGGAGAGAGTGCAGGATCAGGGAATTATTTTTTAGAAAGTGCTTCTTTTGAAAATAGTAAAGAAAATAGTGCATGGCAGGCTTTTGCGGCTTTTGATGGCGGAGCTTTTTCTTACGACACAAGAAGTTCGAACAGTGATGGAGATATAAAATACAGCGGTGTTTCAGCTCTTTTTGGTATTTCAAGAAAATTTATCTTGGGCGAAAATAATCTACTCATCGCGCCTTATATAGAAATTGGCAGTGGGCAAATCTCAACGCATTCAAGCATAAGCGATGCAACGCAGGTGCAAACAGATGGCACAAGCGATTTTTATGGCGGTGGCTTGATGCTTCGCTACGATAGGCCAATCAATCTGGCGACTAATGTTTTCAATCTCAGCTCAGAAAGTTTTTATATTTCTACTCTTATGCGAGCCGGTGCTCTCTTTACTGATTTTGACACAAAGGGCGAACTTTATTCACTTTCTTACGATACGCATACGGCATATTATGGCCTTGGGCTTACGCTTGGCTATCAGATTGCCTTTGAAAATTCCTTTCTGCAAGAAGATTCAATAGATTTTTATCTACGCTATATGTGGACACAACTTTCTGAGAATGAACAATATCTTGATAGTCAAAAATATACATTTGACGCAATTAATTCCCATCAAGTGCGAGCAGGTTTTCAATATAATAGAGCTTTTTCAAAAATGCTCACCTTATCCTTTGGAATGGCGGCTCAATGCGAGTTTGATGGCGAATCGAATGCGAAGATACGCGATTCTATAAAGGTGAATAGCACAGATTTTGCAGGTGTGACAGGGCTTTTTGAAATTGGCGCGCGCATAAGCCCAAGCGCAAATTCGCCTCTATCCTTTGGCGCAAGTGCTGAGGGCATGATTGGCGTAAGAAGTGGTGGTAGCTTTACTCTTGACTTTCAGTATAGCTTCTAAAATTCATTCTTTTGTGTTTTTTCTGCCTCAAAGATAATTTTTTACTCCATTCATGTATGTTTTGATACACTCATTTCATAAAAAATTCCTTTTTGTTGAAAATTCCACAAAATTTATGAATTTTCCATCCCTTATGAGTGATTCTCTTGTGATTTCTTAATTAGTCTTGAAAGATAAACTATAGGAGTGTCGCAAATACTTGTAATAACAAAGATGAGGTAGGAAGAAAGGATAATGCTCACAATGACTTCATTCTCGTATTCTCCATAAAAAGCGAGCAATGTAAAAAGAACAGTATTCAGAATTTGTGAAAAGAGGGTAGAAAAATTATTTCTGAGCCAAAGCCCCTTCTTGCTATCTTTGAAAATGGCATTGGCTTTTTTCCAAATAAAATGATAGAGTTGTACATCAAGCCATTGCGAAAGTGCGTAGACAACAAGGCCGGCTATCATGACGCGTGGCGTATTTGAAAAAATCACTTCAAAGTGCGGGCGAGCCCAATCGTTCGCACTTGGTGTGTATAAAAGCCATAATTGCGAAAGAATAATAAAGGAAATATTGATTGCTATGCCAATCTTCACAGCAAGGGTGGCATCGGCTTTTCCTTCATTTTCTGATAATATATCAGATACTAAGAAGCAAGAAGCAAAAAGCACATTGCCTAAGGTTTGTTCAATGCCAAAAGCATCGACAAGCAATAAAACTTCAATATTTGCCGCAATAGTTATAATTGCACTCCATGCAAAAAGCCCAATTTTTCCAAATGCTTTATAAAAAACCAAAACCATGCCATACATAAAAAGCATAGATACAATCAATAAAATTTCGTTTGTCATCAATAAAAATCCTTTAATTAGTGGAAAGGGATTAGAGATTAAAAAGCTACAAAAATCAAGAAATATTTTTTTTGGCAAAATTTGACTTTTCTTTCTATAAAAGTTAGTTTTTCACTTTATTAATCATTTACTTTAAATTGGAAAGATATGAAAAAAACTATAATTCACTCACTCCTCGTTGCATTCTTGCTTTTACTTGCACCGCAAGCAAAGGCGGACACACAAAAACTCAATATAGGTATTTTGCCTGCGGCTGATGCGCTTTTGCTTTATGCGGCAGAAGAAGCTGGCTATTTTAAAGAAGCAGACCTTGATGTTGAAATTATTCCCTTTCAGTCAGCTGTTGAGCTTGGTGCGGCCATGCGAGCTAAAGCCTTAGACGGACATTTTGGCGATATTATCAATGTGCTTTTGCAAAATGAAACTGGCGCAGAGCAAGAAATTGTGGCAACTTCTTCTTATGCAAATGCTGACCCTAAAAAATCACAAAGGCATTTTGCTATTGTTGCAGGGCCAAAATTTGCTGCAAAGCCTGAAAATCTCAAAATCGAAAATTTGAAAGGAAAGAAAGTTGCTATAGGTGGTGATACTATTATCGACTATCTTTACACGCAGATGACAAAGGCGAACAATCTTGCAAGTGACTATTTTCAAATAGAGGATATTCGTGCAATTCCTATGCGTTTACAGCTGCTTATGGCTGGCGAAATAGATGCCGCTCTCCTGCCTGAGCCACTTGTGAGCACCTTAGAAGCTTCAGGCGCAAAGGTTATTTTTGACGATACTTCGCTCACTGAGCCTTTAGCTGTTATAGCTTTAAGAAAGGAAATTGTTGAAAAAAGTAATGAAAATGTTGAAGCTTTTAGAAATGCCTTGAAAAAAGCGGCGGCTGACATCAATAATCCTAGTAATAAAGATAAATATCTCAATATGATGATTGAAAATAATCTTCTTTCTCCAAAAGTGAAAGACAGCTATGCCCTTATCCAATTTGATTTAGATAGATTGCCAAATTATTTGCCTACAAGCGAAGAACTTGACGCCTATATCACTTGGATGCAGGAAAAAAATATTTTGAAAAACAAAGTTGCCTATGAAGATGTGATCTTTGGCGAATAAAAATGGCTTTAGGGAAATAGGCATGACATTTTTTACAAAAGAAGCAAAAGAAGCAAAAGTCTTAGAGCATTGTAAGGCTGAGCTTTGCGTGAATCATTTGTCAAAAAGTTATGGAAATCAACTTGTTATAGATGATTTATCTATTTCCTTAAAAGCTGGTGAAAGCCTTTCTATTATTGGGCCTTCTGGTTGTGGAAAATCAACTTTATTATATCTTCTCGCCGGTTTAGATCTTCCAAATGCTGGAAATATAAAATTTATTTCACCAGAAGGAAATGAGAATTTTTTTGCAAAACATAAAAGAAGCCCAAGAATTTCTTATGTGATGCAAGAGTATGGCCTTTTTCCATGGAAGAGTGCTGAAGAAAATTTAGCTTTGCCGCTTATTTTAAATAAAATTCCACTTTTTCAGCAGAAAGAGCTTATTTCTCAAATGCTGAATGAGCTTGGTCTTGAGGGCATCAATAAAAAATTTCCTTCTGAGTTGTCGGGTGGGCAAAGGCAGAGGCTTGCTCTTGGACGCGCGCTTATTCTCAAACCAGAAATTCTTCTTCTTGACGAGCCCCTCTCGAGCGTCGATGCTATCACACGAGAAAATCTGCAAAAAATTATTTTTGAACTTTGGGAAAAATATAGCTTTACCTTTATTTTAGTGACTCATTCTATAAATGAAGCCCTGTTCTTGGGTAAAGATATTATGGTGATGAAGAAAATTCATAAACATTCTACGAAGAATGAAATTCTATCTTTGCAAAATCCTTGCTTTGGTGAAAGGAATTTGCAGGAAAGCCAAGGTTTTGCTACAATGTATAAAGTTTTATCTATGCATTTGGCAGAGGCCTATTAGCACATTAGTCTAATTTGGGCAAAATCTTTGCAAAACAGGAGTTTATTCTGAGAGCAAAGCGAACAAAGGCTTTAGCGAACAAGCATTTTCCACGTAAAATGCGCAGTGAGGTTTTCGTATGC
The DNA here is from genome assembly GCA_964369165.1 of uncultured Desulfovibrionaceae bacterium. GTDB lineage: Bacteria > Desulfobacterota > Desulfovibrionia > Desulfovibrionales > Desulfovibrionaceae > CAYJAZ01. The sequence continues at coordinate 6,735 of CAYJFE010000006.1, forward strand.
GGTAGCGTAGAAAACAAATTAGAATAACGTGGCGTATTAGGAGGATATTTTGTTTAATACATTGAAAAAACACACTCTTCTTTATCTTTTATTGAGCTACCTTTGGGCAAGCCTTGTGATTGTGCTTTTATGGTTTGCGCTTTCTTTATTTTTTGAAGATTATATTATTCCTAATCCCTTTGCTGTATTTTCTTATTTCTTTGAATTAATTCATGAAAAAATTTTTTGGGAGCATGCCTTTGCTTCCTTTAAGCGCGTGTTTTTTGCACTTGTTCTTGCTTTTGGCATTGCCTTTCCTCTCGGGCTTTATATGGGCTATAAAAAGAAATTTGATGCCTATGTTTCACCCATTGTATTTCTTACCTATCCTATTCCAAAAATTATATTTTTACCTATTTTTCTTATGCTTTTTGGCCTTGGGGATACCGCAAGAATTTTGCTTATTGCTTTGACTATAGGCTATCAAATCTTAGTGGTGACGCGCTCGGCAATCTTGAATTTAGATGCGCAATATTTTGAGTCTTTCAAATCATTACTACCTCTGCCAACAAATAAGCAAGGCATTTCAAAAGATATTTCGGCGAAATCGTATAGAGAGAGGCATTACAGAAAAGAAAAGCTTTTGCACTTGCTTATTCCGGCAGCTTTGCCTGATGCTATTATGTCGTTAAAAGTGGCTTCTGGTACAGCTATTGCTGTTTTATTTATGGTGGAATCTTTTGCAAATCGTAAAGGTTTTGGCTTCTATATTATGGACGCTTTTGGGCGCAATGATACGCTTATTATGTTTTCAGGAATAATTGCCATGAGTATTATGGGTATTTTGCTTTATGAATTGTGCAATCTTTTAGAGTATATACTTTGCCCATGGAAAAGGAATAAATCTAAAGTATAAAAAAAAGACTCAGCAAAGGCTAAGTCTTCGTATGAATTATATGTTGAATTGAAGCAGAATCTTATGACAATGTCATAATCATGCCAACTTCATCGCATTTATAGAATTTAGGGCAATTAGAGCATTCAGCCCAAACCACAGGCGGGAGTTGTTCACGTGGCACTTCTTTAAAGCCCATAGCCGCAAAAAAGTCGGGGCGAAGGGTGAAAGTGAAGAGTCTTTTGATGCCAATAGCGAGCGCTTCTTTTTTTACGTGCTCAATCATCACACGTCCAAGACCATGCCTTTTGAGCTGTGGATGCACCGCAACAGAGCGTACTTCTGCTAAATCTTCCCATAAAACGTGCAAAGAGCCAACAGCAAGGACGACATCAGAAGTTTCTCCAAGAGGGCCTATGAATTTTTCCTTTGTTGGAATGCTCACAACGCTGTATTCGCGAATGCCTTTATAAAGATATTGCGGGCCTCTAGCAAGCATAACGCCTTCTGATGCATATTCATTGATGAGCGTAGACATTCCGTGCACGTCTTGAATAGTCGCTGGGCGCGGAGTAAAGCGAGCGGGGAGTGTTGTGACGTCAATCACAGGAAGTGGGGAAAAACCAGGAAGAAATTCTGGCGGGAAAAGTGAAGATGAAAATGTTTCCATTGTGTCCTCGTATTTCATGGTATTCTTAAAATTTTCTGTATTCTGCTTACAGAAACAAAAAATGAAAGAAGAGAAAAACATATTTTTTTAGCTTTTGCAAGTTTAAATTTAGGGCATTTTTTCCTAGTCTGTAAGTCACACCCTAAACAATTTGTGAAAAATTCCGAAAAGGTTAAATATATTGACTTTCTCATTGATTTATAATATTTCTATTTCTAAATCATTTTATTATGAACTAAATGATGTGTTGGGTTTTTATGAATGGGTTGAGTGCTTTTAAAATAAGAAATTTTGCTTGCTTTTTGCTGGTCTTTCTTTTTGTGTGTTCTTTTGTTTTTTCAAAGGCTTATGCCGTTGATGTCCAAAGAGTGCGAGTTGGCTACCATGAAGGGCGAGGCCTTATTGCTGACGTGGAGGCTGTAGATCAAATTGGCTATGGCTATGAAATTTTGAAAAAGGTTGAGCAAAATACTAATCTTATTTTTGAATTTATTCCCTATACGCATGAAGAAGCCTTAGTTGCCCTCGCAAATAAAAGAATTGATCTTTACGGCCCAATGGTGGCCACAGAAAAAAGAAGTAAAGAATTTTATTATCTTTCAACGCCTATAGGCAAAATGCAGGCTATTCTTGCTTCCAAATCTGGTGAGCCAATCTATTACAATGACCCGCAAGCTATCAATAATTCTACGATTGTCACAACGCCTGATAATCCTTTCCTAGGCGAATTTAGCCGTTACCTCACACAAAATAAAATCAATGTAAAATTTATTGGCGGAAATTATGACGACTATCATAAACGCCAAGGTGATTACTATCTCACTAGCAATACAAATTCTCATCTGCATAATGCAAAAAATGCCCTTAATATAGCCTCAAGAGATATGTATTTTATTGGAAATAAAGAGAATGTTGAGCTAAATAGAGAAATTAATCGCGCTCTTACTGATATTGTCAAGCATGACAAAAACTTTATGGAAAGAATCTATCTCAAATATTTTGATAGGATAAATCTTACAAAGAAATTTCTCACAAGAGATGAAGCAATTTTTTTAAAGAATAAAAGATTTAAGGTTGCCTTCACGCAAGACCATAAACCTATAGAATATGTAAATGAGCAAGGTAAGCCTGACGGCATTAGCGTGCGCATTCTCAATTATCTTGCAAATACTTACGGTTTTGAGGTTGAATATGTGCCTTATGACCCCAGTGATAGAGGCTTTTTGAGAGATCATTTTGATATGCTCTTGACCATTCAAGATGACTATCCAACTATCCATGAGGTGTATAACCAAACAGCAACCTACCTCCGTTTGGACATGGTTTTGATGCTTAATGTTGAGCCAGGTACAGTTTTTGATAAAAAAGACCCTATAGGTATAGGTTTATACAATTATACTACACTAGATTATTCAAAAATTAAAAAAGAATTTCCTAGAAGCCAAATTTATACCTATAATGGTATCCTCAATGCTTTTGGTGGCTATATCTCACAAGATTTTAATGCAGGCTTTTTCACAACCACTGGCGCTGAATATGTACAATCTGTCCTTGGCACAGACGATACGCAGATTATAGGTACAAATATTGAACTTCCGCTTAGATTTTTTATTTCAAAAAAACTTTCGCAACAATACGTTTCTATTTTTAATACCATTATCCACCATCTTGATGAAGGCATGATCAATGCAATCGAGTCGCAAGAAACCTTATCCTTCTTGCCTGGCTCAAGTATAATGCAAATTTTGCAAGATAATCTACATTATATTATTATCTTAATACTTCTCTTTCTTGTTGCGGTATTTTTCTTCTTCTTTTTTGAGCAAAGGCATAAAAGAAGGCAAATTCAAAAAATTATTGATACAGACTCCATCACCAATCTTATTTCTATGCACCGTTTCCGCGAATTGACAACAGAAAAGTTGAAAGAGGCAGAAGAGGGCGAATACGAGATTATTACTATAGATATTGACTATTTCCGCGTCATTAATAATATCTATGGTTTTGAATATGGTACAAAGACAATTCAAGCTTTTGCAAAGGCCTTGCAAGCAGGTTATAAAGACACAGACACACTTATAGGGCGTGTTGCAGGTGAGCTTTTTGTTGTTTTGACAAAATACAATAGTGACGTAAACATACAGGCTGTGTGCTATAAATATATTATGCCAATGATTGCTAAGGTTGTGGGCAAGGACTATAATTTAAGTATGTCTATTGGCACATATAGATTGAATGAATTTGACGGCGATGTGAATGCTATTATTGATAGAGCAAATATAGCAAGGCTTCGTGGCAAGCAATTCCACGCTCTCACTTGCAATGCTTTTGATGAAAAAATGCAGAAAAAGGCTGAACTTCAGACAGAAATCGTTTTTAGAATGGAGCAAGCTTTAAAGGATAGAGAATTTAAAGTATTTTTCCAACCTAAAATTGATTATCAAACATTAAAAGTGAAGGGCGCTGAAGCTTTGGTGCGTTGGTTTCCAAAAGACGGTGGAAAAATTTATCCAGATGAATTTATTCCTGTATTTGAGGCAAACGGCTTCATTATGGAGCTTGATTTTTATATTTTTGAAGAAGTCACAGCCTTTATCAAGTCTAATGCAAAACATTTAAAAGTACCTTTGATTTCAGTAAACCTTTCTGGGCGCACGCTTATGTCTTCAAGCACTCCTTATAAGCTCATGTCTATTTTGAAAAAATATCAATTGCCACCTTCAAAGATCGAAGCAGAGGTGACAGAAAGCGCGATATTAGATAATGATAAAGATATGGGACAAAGGGTTGATGAGCTAAAAAAAGTTGGCTTTACTGTGTCAATGGACGATTTTGGTGCAGGGGTTTCTTCGCTAAACCGCCTTGCTACTTTGAATGTGGACACTATTAAGCTTGATAAAAGCTTCCTTGACCACAATAGTCAAGAAAAGAAAGGTTCTATTATTGTGGAAAATGTTGTGCGCATGGCAAAAGATTTAGAAATGAAAGTTGTTTCTGAGGGTGTTGAAACCGCAGAACAAGCTAAATGGCTTAAGGAAATCGGGTGTGATTTAGCACAAGGCTATTATTTTGAACGCGCAATGGCTCAAGACGATTTTATAAAGCTTCTTGCCAAAAATAAAACCTATACTATTGATGCTTAATTATTATGAAAAAATTAATAGTTATTTTAGGAATGCATAGAAGTGGCACAAGCCTCTTATCACGCGCAATGACAATTTTTGGTGCAAGCCATGGTGATAATCTATTAAAAGCTACAAAAAATAATAAAAAAGGCCATTGGGAAGATATGGATATTATGCTTCTCAATGAGGAAATGCTGCAATTTCTTGGTAAATCCTGGGATAAGGCCACAATTCTCACGGATGAAGAAAATGCTAAGCTTCTCAAAGCTGGCTATGCAAAAAGAGCCTTTGAACTTATGCAGGCAAAAACGCAAGATTGCACTCTTTTTGTTCTGAAAGATCCACGCTTATCAATTTTTCTTCTTTTTTGGCAAGAAATATTTTCTGCAATAAATCTTGATGTTTCTTATGTTTTTTCTCTGCGTGAACCTATTAATGTCGCACGCTCTTTACAGAAAAGAAATCAATTTTCTTTGCCTTTTAGCCTGCATTTATGGGCTATCTATACCCTTTCCGCGCTTATCTTCCTTGATAAAAAAAATGTCTTCTTTGTGGATTATGATGATTTTTTGCAAAATCCTAGATCTTATTTGTATAAACTTTCTGGATATTTAGAAGAGAATATAAACAATGCTGAAAAAGATATTTTTATAAAAGAATTTATTGATAAGGATCTACGTTCTTTTGAAGCGAATAGTGAAAATAAAGAGGAAGATTTAGAAAAAATTCTAAAGCCTTGCAATGCATTACATTCCTATCTTTCTTCTTATAAACAGCCAACACTATTAGATAAAAATAATTTTACCCCCTATCTTGCCTTGCTCTAAGATTGCATTAAGGAGTTTTAGATGAAAAATATTCTTTGCGCCGATATTGGCGGAACAAATAGTCGTTTTGCCCATTTTATTTTTGAAAATGGAATGCTTAGCTTTCAAAAGCAATACCTTTGTCTAAGTAAGGATATAAATTCAGCTGAAGAATTATTGCAAGCTGTGGAGTTGACAGACTTTTCCATTGATAATGCAGACTCTATATGCATAGGTGTAGCTGGGCCAGTTGAAGAAGATGGGCTTCGTGCAAAACTCAGTAATGCACCTTTATTTATGGATTTTCGTCAATCTCTTGAAAAATATAAACGCAAGCAAGGCAAGGATTTCTTTTTAGTCAATGATTTTTCTTTGCAAGCCTTTGCTTCTTTAGCTTTTTTTAATAAGACTGGTATTGTTGATAGTCAAGCAATTCAGCTTGTCAGTCCTATTATCGGGACTCAAGCAGATTTGAGCGAAATAGCGGAGCAGACTTATGCTAAGACGCGCGGCATACTTGGTGCAGGCACGGGGCTTGGCGCGGCTATGCTCTTAGCATTTGAAAATAATACTGCGCATACTTGGAAGGCTTTACCCTCTGAAGGCGGACATTGCGATATGCCTTTTTATGGTAAAGAAGAAAGAGATTTTGCTGATTTCGCTCTTGCGCATTTGAAAAAAGATCGCTTGAGTGCAGAAGATGTGCTTGCAGGAAGAGCTTTGAGCCTTTTGCATCTTTATGTGCATAATGAGGAAGTTTTACCTGAGATTGCTGCCCAAAACTTGCTTGTAGATGGCGTAGAATCTTTACAACTTCGCTTGTATGCGAGATTTCTAGGGCGTTTTTGCCGAGGATTAGCCTCAACTTCTCTTTGTTTTGGCGGTCTTTATCTTGGTGGGGGAGTGCTTTCAAAAAATCCTTATATAGTTAAGAGTGAGCACTTTTTAGAAGAATACTATCATCCTTCAAGTATACTGCTTAAAAAGCTTAAAGACATTCCACTTTTTCATATATTCCATAAAGATGCAGGTCTTTATGGTGCGGCACAACTTTGCGTAAATGCCTTATCATGAACTTTTGATTTACTGCCATCAAGTTAAAAAAATAACAAAATAAAGTCTGTAAATTCAGACTATTTGCGCATTTTTTTTGTTTAAAATGAAGAATCTGCTCTTTTTTGCCCTATATAATTCTTGCCTTTTATAAAAATTTCTGCTAATTTTTGTCTTAAGTTTTTACAGCCTTTTTATGCCTTTAAAAATATGGAGCGCTCCTTTCTGAGTGTTCGCATATGCTTTTCCGCTTTATTTGATTTTCTGAACGCTTGTTTTTGTGAGAGATTGATTTATGGAATTTGTATATGATAAAACTATTTGTAAGAATTTGCGCAGGTCTTTGCGCAGAGAATGGCTTGAAACAAATGGCTTAGGCTCTTATGCCTCTTCAACTATAGCCTGCTGTAATACAAGAAAATACCATGGCTTATTAGTCACCCAATTAGCTGACCCTCCAGGACGTTATGTCCTTTTGTCTACCTTAGAAGAATCTTTATCTATAGGCGGCAAAGAAGCGGAACTTTCTTGTCGGAAACATCCTGATGTCTATCACCCCTCGGGGCATGAATTTTTGCATCAAGCAAAAATAGGGAATATTCCTGCATTTGTCTATAGATACGGCGATACCTATCTCACACGTCAGATTATGATGCTTGAAAATGAGGATATTACTCTTATCCGCTACACTCTTTCCTGCGCTCTTGACGACGAAAATAGTGGCAGTATTGACACGTGCACACCATTGCCAGGGCCAGCTCTTTTACGCATAAAGCCTTTACTTGCTTACAGAAATATGCACGCGCTTTCACAAAGCACTATTGATTTGCAAGTGAAAACATGGCCGGCAAAACAGGGCTTTTCAGTGCAGCCTTATAATTCGCTTCCGCCACTGTTTATGCAAACAAACAAGAAATTTATTTTCCACCCATCGCCTGATTGGTATTATAATGTAGAATATATGATTGAAGCGGCGCGTGGTTTTGGTAATCATGAAGATCTATTCCAGCCTGGCGTTATTGATTTTGAACTTGAAATGGGACAATCTGTCATTCTTTCAGCTTCAACTGATGATGTAGTATCAAGGCTTGGCTCTTTAGATAAATTATGGAAAGCCGAAGAAAAAAGGCGTGAAAAAGCCATAAAAGAACAATTGAAATTTGCTAAAAAGTCCGAATTGCTTGCGCATCTGCAAAGAGAAGGGCAGAGATTTATTGTTGGCAAAGATGCTGATAGTAAGTCAATCGTTGCTGGTTACCATTGGTTTGAAGCTTGGGGGCGTGACACGTGCATAGCTTTAGCTGGGCTCACCTTTTATTCTGGCAAGGATGAAGAAGGCTTTAATGTCTTGAATAGATTGGCAAAAGAAGCAGTAGATGGTCAAATCCCAAATATGTTCTCAGCCGATGGCAATCATTCTTATAATTGTATAGATGCTTCTTTGTGGTTTGTTTGGGCTTGTCAAGCGGCTTATAGTGCTTCGCCTGAAAATGCAAAGCTTTTACGCAAGCATTGTTGGCCATTTATAAAAGATATGATAGCAAATTATGCTTCAAATAAAGTGCCTTATGTGCATTGCGATGAAGAAGGATTTTTACACGTAGGAACGCCTGACACTCAGCTTACTTGGATGGACGCAAGCGTTAACGGAAAAGCTGTCACTCCACGCTTTGGTTGCCCTGTTGAGATAAATGCTCTTTGGTATAATGCCTTAGCTTTTGCCAATGAATTAGCCAAAGAATACGGGCAGAAAAATCCGCATTCTCTTTGCCTTAAGCGTTCTTTAGAAAAAATGAAAATTAATTTCAAAGAACATTTTTGGATAGAAAATACTGATTATGCCTATTTGGCAGATTGCTGGCGCCCTTATGGTTCTGATGCTTCTTTGCGCCCTAATCAGCTTTTTGCAGTGGGTCTTCCTCACGCGATTTTAGACGAAGAATATGCTGTTGATATAGTGGAAACTTGCAGGAAATTCTTGCTCACCCCTTTTGGAATGCGCACGCTTTCGCCAGACGATGCACGCTATCATTCTCTTTATAAGGGAAGCCCTGAAGAAAGAGATGGAGCCTATCATCAAGGCACAGTTTGGCCTTGGCCTCTAGGTATTTATGCGGATTCTTTAATAAAAACTGCTGAAGATAAAGAAAATGCGGCAAGGGAATTGCTTGAAACGCTCACACCTCTTTTGACTAAACATATGAGAAAGTCAGGCGTTGGCACAATTTCAGAAATATTTACAGCAGATCCTCCTTATTTGCCTGATGGCTGCATAGCTCAAGCATGGAGTATTGCTGAAATCATTCGCTTATTGACTTTAATCCGCAAAACTGCGCCAAAGGTTTTGAGCGATTGGGAAGAAGAACATATACAGAAAATAGTAATTTTTAACGATTGAGGAAATTTTCGGACAAGAAGGATGTTCACAGCATTTGGTGACACTGGTTTTAGATGAAAGTTTAAGGGTAGACGATGCGAGTTTTGATGTTTGGATGGGAATTTCCGCCCTTTAAAAGTGGAGGCCTAGGTACGGCTTGTTACGGTATTACAAAAGCATTGGCTGAGAAAAATGTTGATGTTCTTTTTATGCTGCCACGCATGGAAGGAGAAAAAACACTTAATCTTCCAAAAGGTTTATCATTGCGACAAGCCTCAGGAACGCGTATTTCTTATAAGGAAGAAGTGCGTGAAAATTATACAAGCCAAATAGAGCAATCGTCACAAACTTCTCATGCATGGGAAGAATGGGATGAATATTCTGAGAAAAAGCAAAATATGCATATGCCCTCAGCTGTTATTAAAGAATTGTGGGAAGAGCATTTGAAGATGTATCCTGTGGATTCATTTTTGTCAGCCTACGCAACGCCAGAAAGTTATGAAGAATTGCTTCAAGCGCTCAATACTAAAGAAGGCGCACAATCATATATAAATGATTATAGCACTATTCCTTTTGATTTTATTGAAAAAGCTAAAGGAATGCTCACAAAGCACACGCGTGAGGAGCTTTATAAAGTTTTTTATAAGACAGAAAATAGAGTTGCTTACACAAAAGAAGGCGAGATCACTCTCACCTTAAGCGGAGGATACGGAAAAGATTTGATGGCAGAAGTTTTTCGTTATAGTCAGAGTGTTTTGGCCCTCAAAGACGAAAATTTCGATCTTATCCATGCCCACGATTGGATGACTTGTCCAGCCGGTATTGTGGCAAAACATATGAGCGGCAAACCCTTAGTTGTTCATATACACGCGCTTGAAAGCGATAGAAGTGGCGCAAATCTTAATACTGAAGTAGCCGCTATTGAAAGAGCAGGGGTAGAAGCTGCCGATTATGTAGTGACAGTGAGCCACTACACAAAGAAAAGAATCACGGAATTGTACGGCATAAATCCCAATAAAATCTATGTTGTACACAATGCCCTCACTCGTGAAGAGTCGATGGCACAACTCAATATTCCGCCAAACCCACCAAAGAATGAAAAATACGTTCTTTTTATGGGACGCATCACCTATCAAAAAGGGCCGGAATATTTTATCCATGCGGCAAAAATGGTATTGGACAGATTGCCAAACACACGCTTTATTATGGCAGGAAGCGGCGATATGCTGCCAAGAATGGTAAGGCTAGTCGCAAAAATGCGCATGGGTTCACGTTTTCACTTTACTGGATTTTTACAAGGTGAAGAAGTGGACAGAATGTATGCCATGAGTGATTTATATGTTATGCCAAGCGTTTCAGAACCTTTTGGCATCGCGCCACTTCAGGCAATGAGTTATGATACACCCGTTATTATTTCAAAGCAGTCGGGTGTCGCGGAAGTTGTAGATAATGCATTAAAGGTTGATTTTTGGGATGTTGAATCCTTGGCGGACAAAATATGTTCAGTCTTAGAGCACCCAATCTTGGCCAATGAAATGATTAGAAGATGCAGAGATGAGCTAAAAGGAATCAGGTGGGAAAACGCTGCCACAAAATTGATCACCATTTACAAGGATTTGATTAAGTAGAGCTCAGAAATATTTAAAGTACGGAAGGTTTATTATGTCAGCAATTTGTTTTTATTTTCAAGTGCACCAGCCTTATCGTTTACGTCACTATACTGTCTTTGATCTTGGACAAAACCATTTTTATGAAGACGAAAAAGCAAATATTGAAATTTTGCAAAAAGTAGCGCACAAGTGCTATGCCCCTATGAATAAATTGCTTTTAGAGCTTATTCATGAGCATAAGGGTAAGTTTAAAGTAGCTTTCTCGCTTTCTGGCGTTGTTATGGAGCAATTGGAATTGTGGGCACCTGATGTGCTTAAGTCTTTCCAAGAGCTCGTAAAAACAGGCTGTGTGGATTTATTATCCGAAACCTATGCCCACTCTTTATCCGCGCTTTATTCACAAGAAGAATTTGAAGAGCAAGTGAAGATGCATACAGATATGCTCAAAAAATATTTCAATTATACCCCAAGTGTTTTTAGGAATACTGAGCTTATTTATAGCAATAAAATAGCAAAAATGGCAGAAAATATGGGTTATAAAGCTATTTTAGCAGAAGGTGCTGATCAAGTTCTTGGTTGGCGCACACCAAATATTGTCTATCAGCCAGCTAATTGCCTTGATATAAAATTGCTTTTGAAAAATTATCAGCTTTCAGACGACATAGCTTTTCGTTTTTCAAATTCTTCATGGGCTGAATATCCGCTTACAGCAGATAAATTTTCTGAATGGATTCAAAATGCAAGCTTGCAAGGCGAAATCATTAATCTCTTTATGGATTATGAAACTTTTGGCGAACATCAATGGGCGCAGACAGGTATTTTTGACTTTATGAAAGCCTTGCCAGCAAAAGTTTTTGAAGATCCGCATATCAGTTTTATCACGCCAACAGAAGCGGCAAAGTCGATTGCTCCTATGGCTAGGCTTGACATTCCAGAAGAAATCTCATGGGCTGATGTGGAAAGAGATTTGACCGCTTGGCTTGGCAATGATATGCAATTAGATGCTATTGAATCTCTCTATCGCCTTGAAGAAAATGTGAAGGCAGCAAATAATAAAGATTTGCTCAAAACATGGCGCAAGTTGCAAACTTCTGACCATTTCTACTATATGTGCACAAAATGGTTTGCTGATGGCGATGTGCATAAATACTTCAATCCTTATGGTTCGCCCTACGATGCCTATATCAATTATATGAATGTTTTGGCTGATTTTGAACAAAGTTTGAGTGTAAACTAAGCTTAAAAAATCATTTTCAAAGTGCAGTATTTGCATAAGTGTTGATTAAATACATCTGTATGACTTAAGCTTATTTTCTTTTGTCGTATAAAGGAGCGATTATGTACACGGAATTAATGGGAGCCACAGCTTTTGAAGTGAGCTGGGAAGTTTGCAATAAAGTTGGCGGTATTTATACTGTTGTGAGCTCTAAAGCATTACAAGCCGTTGAAGTTTTTGATGATAATTATTATCTGCTTGGGCCAGATCTTGGCAATAATGCAGAATTTGAAGAAAGCAATGAAGAATGTTTTGAGAGCATACGCGCTCTTTTAGCAAAAAATAATTTCCAATGCCGTCTTGGTCGTTGGAATATCCCTGGAAAACCGAAAACCATCTTGGTTTCTTTTAAAGATAAGGTAAATTCCAATCAATTATTGTATGAATTGTGGAATCAATACGGCGTAGATTCTATGACTGGTGGCTGGGACTATGCTGAACCTGTCATGTTTAGTACAATGTGTGGTGAAATTATATCTGCTATTTATAATGCTGAAATTGCGCCTCAAAATGGAAAAGCTGTGGCCCATTTCCATGAATGGATGTGTGGTGCAGGACTTTTACACGTGAAGAAGCACGCGCCTCAAGTGGGCACAGTCTTCACAACACACGCAACTATGCTTGGCCGTGCTATGGCTGGCACAGGCTGTGATATTTACAAACAAATCCACCAAATAAACCCTATAAGAGAAGCGGCTAATCATAATATTACGGCAAAATGCTCAATGGAAAGAATTTCGGCGAGAGAAGCCGATTGCTTCACTACTGTGAGCAGCATAACCGCAAAAGAAGCTTCCGTATTATTGGCGCGCACGCCTGATGTGCTCACGCTAAACGGCCTTGATATGCGTGTTATCGAAGATTATTCTTCTGACAGAAGCGAAGTTTTGCCCTTTAGAAAGCATCTCAAGGAAGTTGTGGGAACTTTGCTTCGCCGCGAATTGCCTGAAAAAGTACGCTTGCTTCTTGCCTCAGGGCGTTATGAATTTCGTAATAAAGGCTTAGATATATTTTTGAAATCTTTGGCCAAAGTGAACGAAGCTTTGAGAGGCTCCGACACGCAAGTAGTTGTGCTTTTGACTGTAATGGGCGGGCATACGGGCGTGAATCAAGCGGCGATCAGTGGTGATATAAATCAAAAACCTCCACGCGGCGGAAATTGGCTTACTTCACACAATGTTTATGATGCGCCAAATGATCCTATTATCAATACTTGCCTAAGTCTTGGGCTTGACAATTCGCCTGAAAATAATGTGCAAGTGGTATTCGTGCCTGCACAATTAAATGGCAGTGATGGATTTATCAATCTTACTTATGAAGAAACTTTATCCGCTTGTGATCTAGGTGTTTTCCCTTCTTGGTATGAACCTTGGGGTTATACTCCGCAAGAAAGTGTGGCTTGGTCAGTGCCTACAGTCACGACAGATTTGTCAGGCTTTGGTATGTGGACAAGACAAACCCAAGCAGAGAAAGGCATTTCTGGCGGTGTATTTGTTGTTCCGCGTGAGCACAGAACTTATGAACAAGTCTTAGACGATCTTTATAATGTTTTGATGAAAACAGTTTCGCAGTCTGATGAAGATCTTTTGCAAGCAAGAAAAGATGCGCGTAATCTTTCTAACTACTTTACTTGGAAAAAATTCTATCCTTTCTATCAAGATGCTTATCTTAGAGCCTTAGACGGCGCGGAAGACAGGGATAAAACTCGCCAAGGTTTTTCAGAAGATATCAAGCACGTTTTAAAAGCAAAATCTTCTGTAACTCCTGTTTTGAGAACATTTACAGCAATTTCTTCTTTGCCTGCAAGACTCAAGCGTATCTATGAATTAGCTGACAATATGTGGTGGTGTTGGCAGGCAGAAGCCTTTGAATTTTTTGCTTCCATTGACAAAAATTTATGGGAGAAAAGCGAACATAATCCACTAAATTTATTGGCAAATGTTTCAAGCGAGCATTTGGAAGAATTGAGCCACGATTCAGTTTTTCTTGAAAGAATGGATCGCCTCTTAGAAAAATTTGATAGCTATATGTTGCAAAGTCCGCAAAGTCTTGATGACACAGTTGATATGCAAAAACCTATAGCCTATTTTTCAACTGAATACGGTATTTTTGAAAATTTACCAATTTATTCTGGTGGTTTGGGTGTTTTGTCTGGCGATCATCTCAAGTCAGCCAGTGATTTAAATATTCCTCTTGTAGCAGTTGGTTTGCTCTATAAAAATGGCTATTTCTCACAAAAAATTGCGCCAGACGGTTCACAGCTTGCTATCTATAAAGAAAATGATTTCTCTACCATGGCAATGGAAAGAGTGATGAAAAAAGACGGCGAACTTGCTGAAGTAGTGATTGATCTACCTGGAAGAAGGCTCCATGCGCAGATTTGGCTGGTGAAAGTGGGAAGAATAAAACTCTATCTTCTTGATACTGACTTGCCAAGCAATACTGTTGAAGACAGAAAAACCACAGCCCAGCTCTATGTGGGTGATCGTGATTGCCGTTTGCGCCAAGAAATCTTACTCGGCATGGGCGGCGTAAAGGCTTTGAATCTTTTAGGTTATGAGCCTTCTGTCTACCATATGAACGAAGGGCACTCTGCTTTTCTTATTCTTGAACGCATACGCGAAATTATGCATGAAGGAAATAGTTTTGAAGTGGCGAGTGAAGCTGTGCGCGGCTCTTGTGTCTTTACAACGCACACGCCTGTTGATGCAGGAAATGAACGGTTTAGTCAAGAATTGATGGAGCGTTATTTCACAGATTATGCAAATTCTATAGGTCTTCCTTTCCAAAGATTTTTAGATATGGGGCGCATTATTGGCAATAATCGCAATGTCTTTGAAATGACTGTACTTGCCTTGAATTATTCCTTTAAATCAAATGGTGTGAGCAAGCTTCACGGCGATGTATCACGCAGTATGTGGCAAGATGCGTGGAAGGGCTATTCAAGGCCAGAAGTGCCTATTGGCTCTGTAACAAATGGCATACACGTTGCTTCCTATGTGTCACAACCTATGGCAAGTTTGCTTGATAAAACTCTTGGCGATGGCTGGGCAGATTTGTCACCAGAAGCAGATGTGTGGGAAAAAATATACGAAATTCCATCACAAAAATTGTGGGATATCAAAAGAATGGAGAAGGATAAACTCCTCAGAGCCATCGATAAAGGGCTTGCAAATTTCTTCACAACTATGAATGTGCCTTTATCTGCGCAAAATACAATGCGTGCAGGTTTGACAAATTCTAATGCTCTTATTATCGGCTTTGCAAGACGCTTTGCTCCTTATAAAAGAGCAAATTTACTCTTTGCTGAACCAAAGAGATTGCAAAGACTTATCAATGATTCTAGGCGCCCTGTGATATTTGTTTTTGCAGGTAAAGCTCACCCAGCTGATCAGCAAGGTATTGACATTATGAAAGAAATTGTCAAGTACACCTTGGACGAACGATTTATAGGCCATGTCTACTTTATGGAAGATTACAGCCTTGCGGTTTCTCGTTTATTGACTCGTGCTTGCGATGTGTGGCTCAATACGCCTTATCGTCCGAATGAGGCAAGTGGAACGAGCGGCATGAAACTTTCTGTGAATGGCGGCGTAAACCTTAGTATATCAGACGGTTGGTGGTGTGAAGGTTTTAATGAGAAAAATGGCTGGACTATAGGACCAGTTGTTTCAAGTCTTGAAGGCATTGAAGAGCAAGCCTCTTATCAAGATGCTGACTCACTCTATAGAAAGCTTGAAGACGACGTTGTACCTCTTTATTATGATAGAGATGCGCATGGCGTTCCTTTGGGTTGGCTTGAAGTTTCTAAAAATGCTATGCGTACGCTCACGCCTGAATTTAGCTCACACAGAATGGTAGATGAATATTACAAAGATTATTATCTTCCTGCTGCACAAAGAAAGAAAGTTTTGTTTGAGAATAATTTAGAAAAATCAAGAAAAGTTTCTGACTGGAAACACCATGTGGCGCACACATTTTCTTCGGTAAATATTGAAGAAGTTGTTTTTGAAGGCGTTGGCAATGATGTTCTTTATGTTGGACAAGAAATACGTATTTCAGTCACTGTTGGTGTTGGCGATTATAATTGCGAAGATCTACGCGTAGAGCTTGTGATAGGCCATAGCGATGCGCATGAGTTTACTGAAAAACCGCGCGTGGTAGCTCTTGAATATAAAGAAAGACTTGAAAATGGCAAATTGGTTTATACAGGCAAATTTAGCGTGAAAGAAAATGGCCGCCACTCATTTGGAGTGCGTGCTGTGCCTTATTGCGAAGATTTGACATCACCTATTGATACAAGATTAGTTATTTGGGCATAAAAGATAGATAAAATCGCAAATATGAAAGTATTTCTTTAAATAAAAACATTAAGCTCCTGTTTTGAAAAAAATAGGAGCTTAATTATATATGATTAAAAATTATTAAAAATTTTGACTTCTCCTTACATATTGAATTAACACTCTTTTAAAATAATTATTCAGCGAATCCACACTAGACAGACGGCTTGACTTATAGTATAAGTTTGCTAGATTTTATTATGGACTTTAACGCATTAAGGAATATTTATGCAAACAAAATATATTTTTGTCACAGGCGGCGTGTTATCATCATTAGGCAAAGGGCTTGCAGCAGCTTCATTAGGAGCATTATTACAAGCAAGAGGGCTAAAAGTTACTATACAAAAACTTGATCCTTACATAAATGTAGATCCAGGCACAATGAGCCCATTCCAGCATGGCGAAGTATATGTAACAAAGGACGGCGCAGAAACTGACCTTGATCTTGGCCATTACGAACGCTATCTTGGCATTGCACTCACAAAGCAAAACAGCACAACTTCTGGCCGTATCTATTACGATGTCATTCAAAAAGAGCGTCGAGGCGAATATCTTGGTGGCACAGTGCAAGTTATTCCACATATCACTGACGAGATTAAAGCCCGTGTTCGTGCTTTATCAGAAGTAGCAGAAGGCGAAGAAAAGCCGAATGTTGTCTTGGTGGAAATTGGCGGAACTGTTGGCGATATTGAAGGTTTGCCTTTCTTAGAAGCTATTCGTCAGCTCCGTTCAGAACTTGGCCGTGACAATTGCTTAAATATCCACCTTACTCTTGTTCCTTATATTAAGGCAGCAGGTGAGCATAAATCAAAGCCGACTCAGCATAGCGTAAAAGAGCTTCTTTCTATAGGCATTCAGCCAGACATCATTCTTTGTCGCTGCGAAGTACCTATTCCAGCAGACGTTAAAAGAAAGATTGCGCTTTTCTGTAATGTTGATTCTGATGCGGTTTTCTCAAGCGTTGATGTGAACAATGTTTATGAAGTTCCTTTGAAATTTTATGAAGAAGGATTTGATCAAAAAGTGGCTATCATGCTCAGACTTCCAGCAAGAAACCCTGACTTAGCCCCTTGGAAAAATCTTATAAATACTTGCAATAATTTGAAAGGCAATGTCACTATAGGCATTGTTGGTAAATATGTTGAACTTAAAGAAGCTTATAAAAGTTTGCACGAAGCTCTTATACACGCGGGTATTGCCAATACACTCAAAGTAGATTTGAAATATATCAATTCAGAAGAAGTGACAGCAAAAAATGTTAAAGAAAAACTTGAAGGCTGTGACGGCGTTTTAGTGCCTGGTGGTTTTGGTAATCGTGGTGTTGAAGGCAAGCTCGAAGCTATTAGATTTGCTAGAGAAAATCTTGTACCTTTCTTTGGCATTTGCCTAGGTATGCAATGCGCAGTATTAGAATTTGCGCGCAATGTAGCCAATATCAAAGATGCAACTAGTAGTGAATTTGATCCATTAAGCAAGGAACAAGTCATCTATCTTATGACAGAATGGTTTGATTTTAGAACACAATCCATTGAGAAAAGAGATGAATCAAGCAATAAAGGCGGCACAATGCGCCTTGGCGAATATCCTTGTGTATTAAAAGACGATACGCACGCAAAAGAAGCTTACCAAGAAGAAAATATTTTTGAGCGCCATCGTCATAGATATGAATTCAATACTAAATACCAAGAAGCTTTGGAAGAAGCAGGGCTCACTTTCTCAGGCACAAGCCCGAATGGTGAATTAGTTGAAATAGTTGAAATAAAAAATCACCCTTGGTTCTTGGGCTGTCAATTCCACCCAGAATTTCAATCAACTCCTATGAAGGCGCACCCGCTTTTCCGTGAATTTATTAAAGCTAGCCATACAAATAAGAATAAGTAAGAAAAATCTTTGCTGGAGAGTGCTATGAATGATGCTAAAAATGTGAAATGCCTTGTACTTGATGTGGACGGCGTGTGCACGGACGGCAAGCTCTATTACGATTGTGAGGGCAATGTTTCAAAGTCTTTCAATGCGCAAGACGGCTTAGGTATTATGACAGCGCACGCTCTTGGCCTTCGTATAGCTATTATCACAGGCAGGAAAGATGCATTAGTCGAAGCAAGGGTAAAAGCTTTGCAGATTGAAGACTATTATCCTGGTTTTCACGCAAAACTTGAACCATTACAAGATATTATGCAAAAGCACAATCTCACTCAAGATGAAGTGGCTTATGTGGGCGATGATTGGATTGACTTAGATCCCATGCTACACGTGGCTTATCCAATAGCTGTGGCGAATGCTGTTGACGAAGTCAAAGAAATTGCAAAATTTGTTACAAGAAAGAATGGTGGCGAAGGTGCAGTTCGTGAAGCAATCGAGCATATTTTCAAGGCTCAAGGCAAGGACGGAAAAACACTTGCTAAAGTTTGGATGAAAAGCTAATATCAATTTATGAAAGTAAAATCTTATATCATTGCTCTCCTTCTTCTTTCTGCCATTTCTTTCTTTGCGTTTATGCTGTTTAGAAGTGGAGATGGTGAAAATAATCTTAATTATCTGTCTACCTTTACGGGCAGAGATTTAACGAAGCTACAAGAAGAATATGATGCAAGTGAATTGGAAGATTCTTTACAGTTGGCTTTAGTTGGCATTGATATTATGCAGGGTGAAGAAGGTGTGAAATCGTGGGATTTAAAGGCAAAATGGGGCACTTTTCTCCAAAAAAGTGGACATTTGCTTACTGATGAACCTTTTATAACATATTATAATACCACAGAAAAGCGTGATGAATCTGCACCTATTTATATTTCTGCTTCAAAGGGCACTGTTTTAGAAAATAATAGCTATATCACTTTAGAAGACAATGTTAAGATTGCGCAAGAAGATTTAGAAATCAGCGGTGATTTTCTTGAGTTTTTTAGTGAAGAAGAGTATGCTAAATTTCCAAATGGATCGCTTCTTACAAGTGACACTATGCTAGGAAAGGCCGATAGTTTGATTTGGGAATTAGAGAAAGAATTTTTGAAGGCTGAAGGAGAAGTTGTGCTTATTATTAATAATGACAATAAAAGCTACAGCTTAGAATTTGATTATAAAGTTCCACCAACTTTTGATAATATAAACACGCAAAGCGAATAATAGGGAGATGCTATGTTTAAACCATTCAAATATATTACTTCTTTTATTGTTTTATCCTTTCTTTTTGCTTTTTGCTCCACAGCGCATAAGGCTTATGCTGAACCAAAGAGCATTATGCCAGCAGGCGATGTGCCTACAAAGATAAATGCAGATAATATGGATTATAATGCTGAAAAAAATACAATTATATTCAGCGGTAAGGTGTATGTAGAAAGAGCTGAGTTCAGTCTTTGGGCGGATACTATCACTGTCTACTTGCAAGCGAGTGATAAAAAAGTGAGTGAAGAAGAGAGTATGGATCCTATGGCAAGTATGCAAGCAGGCGATATAGATAAGATTATTGCTGATGATAATGTGCGTATGAAATACAATTCAAATACGGGCAAAGCTGGCAGGGCTGTCTATGATGCGCCAAAAGCTTTGCTTGTAATGCAAGAAAATCCAGTCCTTATGGATGGCGACAATAGCATTACTGGCGAAGAAATCCGCTACTATCTCAATGAAAATCGCAGTGAAGTGGTAGGCGGAAACAAAAGAGTAGAGGCATTCTTCTCTAGTAGCCCCGAATAGGTGAACGAAGTGAACAAATCTTTAGCGAACGCAGCAAGAACCACGCTTCTTGCAAGTGAGGATTTTGCGCTAACAGCCAAAATCTATACGATAAAAGTAGTAGAGGCATTCTTCTCTAGTAGTCCAAGCGAATAGTATGAAAAACTTCTTGCTTACTCATAAAAGGTAAACATTATGGCAATATTGCAAGCAAAACAATTAGCAAAACGCTATGGGCAAAAAGAAGTTGTTTCTGATGCTTCAATTTCTATGCAGCAAAATGAAATTGTAGGCCTTCTTGGCCCAAATGGTGCAGGAAAAACTACAACATTCTATATGCTTACGGGGATAGTTAATCCAACCAAAGGCAATGTCTATCTTGATGACAAAGAAATTACAGCCTTACCATTATTTAATCGCGCGCGCATAGGTCTTTCTTATTTGCCGCAAGAATCTTCTATTTTTAAAAAGCTTACAGTCTATCAAAACCTTGAAATTATTCTTGAACATACCAATCTTTCAAAGTCCGAGCAAAAGAAGAAAGCCTACGAACTTTTAGACGAATTTGGCTTGACCCGCCTTGAAAAATCATACGCTTCCTATCTTTCAGGTGGCGAAAGAAGAAGACTTGAGATTGCGCGTTGCCTTATTCGTGACCCTGAATTTGTACTTTTAGATGAACCATTTGCAGGCATTGACCCTCTTGCCGTTGACGATATTCAAGGCATTATTAAGCATTTAAAAGAAAAACAAATTGGCGTGCTTATTTCAGATCATAATGTGCGTGAAACCTTGCAGATTTGTGATAGAGCTTATCTTATGTATCAAGGCAAGGTCTTGCTTGAGGGATCGCCTGACGATATTAAAAATAGTGATTTGGCTAAGAGCGTCTATCTTGGCGATATGTTCAGCTAGCCTCTATTTCTAAATTCCACAAAATCTTTGAATTTGGAAAAATATACTAAATAATGTGATAAAAAAAACAGCGGCTAAACTTTATAACCGCTGTTTTTCTTTATATTTTGTGATAAATGCTTGTGCCCTTGTGGTAGGTAATTTTGAAACGAGTGGCAATATTTTGTAGAGTTTCAGAGTGCCCAATAATTAATTTTCCACCATCTAAAAGATTGTCATGGAAGGCTGAAATCACGTTTTCACGAACATCGTCGTCAAAATAGATAATAACATTTCGGCAAAAAACCACTTGAGATTTTTCTACTTTTGAAGTTTGTGATTTTTCGTTAAGGTTTATCTGCCCGAATTGTATGAGTTTTTTCAATTGCGGCTTTACATGATAGAGGCTGTCTTTGAAAGTGAAGTATTTGTCAATATATTCTTTTGGTGTTGTGCGCAGTGCATATTCGCCATACGCGCCTTCTTGAGCGATTTTAAGCACAGCAGGTGATAAGTCATTTGCTGTAATTTTGATATTCCAAGAAGAAATTTCGTCTTTCAAAAGTTCTGAAAGCATAATAGCAATAGTATAGGGCTCTTCACCGCTTGAACAGCCAGCAGACCAGATACGAATTTTTCTTGTGCTTCTATTTTCTTCAATGATTTTCTTGAAAATTTCTGCGGATACCGTATCTAATTGCGGAACATTTCTAAAAAATGAGGTTTCATTTGTTGTCATTTTTTCATAGAATTTATTGAGTTCAACTTTTGAAGGATCTTTGAACTTTAAAAAATCATAGTATTCAGTAAAAGCTGAGAAGCCAAGCTCGCTTAATCGGTTGACAAGTCTATTTTCAAAAAGGTATTTTCTTGAGTCTGTGACATATATACCGCTTTGTTGATAAAGAAATTCGCGTAAGAGCTTGAATTCTTTATCTGTCATTTCTTTTATTGCTTCACCACTTTTAGCCTGTGATGGCGCTTTTTCAGTGCTTTTGCTTGCTACTTTTGCGGTAGTTGCAGTTTTTGTGAAATTTTGAGGCATGGCACTGGTCGGTGTTTTTAGTTCAGTTGCAGGATTTGCTCTTTCAAAACTTTTTGTGTTTTGACTTGCAGCACTTGTAGTTGGCGTATGCGGGCTTTTGCTTGCCCAAGTTTTTACTTTATTTGCGTCCGCATCTTTTACAGGAGTAGTGATGAGCTTTTCTTTAGCTGGAATAAGATTTGTTAGCGAAGCCTGAGAAGTATGTGAAGCCTGAGAAGTGTGCG
>CAYJFE010000006.1:28797-55527 GCA_964369165.1 uncultured Desulfovibrionaceae bacterium
GCTTTTGTAGAAGGAGTTTTTACAGCTTGAGCTTTTGGCTGACTTTGCGCAGTTAAAGGGCTAGCGACCTTGTCTTCCATGCTTTGAGCTGCCGGAGTTTTTACTTCAGCTGGTGCCTTTACTTCTTTTTCAGCATTTTTTGCAATATCATCTTTGCTAGGCGCTTTATAAGTGCCCTTCATAGTATTTTTAAGCGTAGTTTGAGGAGGGCCTGATTTTTTAGGCGTTTTTAGTAGTGGCAACCTTTTGCTTTCTGCAGCTTTTTGTTGTTCAAGAATATTATTGGGCTTGAGGAAATCCACTGTTGGTTTTTTTGGGCTAGTCATAATAATTATACCTATATTGATGCAAAAATATTGAATGTTTTAGTTATACATAGCGTCTATAATGGCTTGAGGAATGTCTTGTAATGGCTTGATTTCATTTGCAATGCCTTCTTCTATGACCGCCTTTGGCATTCCGTAAACAACGCAAGTGTCTTCGTTTTGCGCTATAATAAAGCCTTTCTTTTGTTTAAAGCTTTTCAGTCCTATTGTGCCATCGCTTCCCATACCTGTCATAATAAGACCAATTGCACTTGTAGCAAAATTTGAAAGCGATTCAAACAAAACATTTGCTGACGGTTTATAAATTTCAGTTGGCGGATCTTGCGAAATTTTAATATATGGCAAAGCGCCTCTTTGCTGTATGCTCATATGCAAGCCACCAGGTGCAATATAGGCTGTTCCATTTTGGATTTGTTCGCCGTCTTCAGCTTCTTTTACATGGATTTGACAAAGTTTATCAAGCCTTTCTGCAAAAGGTTTTGTAAAGCTTGCTGGCATATGTTGAGCAATAAGGATAGCTGCAGGAAGATTTTTTGGCAGTTTTGTTAAAACTTCTTGCACAGCAGGGGGCCCACCAGTTGAAATGCCAATACCTATAAGTGTGCGAGAAGCTTTTTTGCATGGAAGAGTGAGAGTTTGCGCTTCTTGATTTGCTTGCCCTATAGAAGAAGTGCTTCTTTCTCTTGGATTTTTATTGTCAAAGCTGGAAGTTTTGCTTTCTGTACTTAGGCGTGTATGGTTAAAAGTATTTGTGCTTGAACCTGTGATACTTGAGGATTTAGTGGAAGAAAAAGAGCTTTTAGTGCTCGTTTGTGAGCTTTGCCCTGCTTGAGTTGTTTTAGTTGTTTGACTTGTTTGAACTGGTTTTGTAGCAGAACCTGTATAGGCAGTGCGTGCACCTACTGGGCTACCTTGCTGATTAGAAGAATAGCTGCGGTTGAGTGAATTTGCTTGTAAAGTGCTTTTCTTTTGTTCCGCAAATTTATGGCGCATATAGCGTGCTCGACGGCTGACGTGTAAAATTTTATCACACAATTCTTCTTGTAGTTTTTTTGTAGAGAAGGAATCGTCAGTGTACTTAGGAATAAAGTCTAGCGCACCTAAATCAAGAGCTTTAAAAGTTGCTTCTGCACCTTCTGTTGTGAGCGAACTCACCATCAAAACAGGAGTCGGATTTGTGTGCATAAGCTCTTTGAGCATATCAAGCCCATTCATGATAGGCATTTCAATATCAAGAGTGATTATGTCAGGGCGAAGTTTTTTCGCAAGTTCAAGTCCTTCCTGTCCATTTTTTGCTTGGCCTACAATCTCGATTTCAGCGGAATTTGCTAGCATTCGCACTATTGTGCTTCGCATAAAGGCTGAATCGTCAACAATAAGAACTTTTATCACATTAAAATCCTTTTCCCAAAAGTAAAAATTATTTAAAAATTATAGCTACATTTCTACAGTTTGGCAAGCATTTAAATTATTTGTTTTAATCCTCTGCTTCATTCTAAATAGGATGATATTAATCCTCGTCTACTCTTAAAGCGGCAAGGAATGCTTCTTGTGGTAATTCAACATTGCCCATCATCTTCATTCTTTTCTTACCTTCTTTTTGCTTTTCAAGAAGTTTACGTTTACGAGAAATATCACCGCCATAACATTTAGCTGTAACGTCTTTTCTGAAGGCTGAAATGGTTTCACGCGCGATGATTTTTTGCCCAATTGCTGCTTGAATAGCCACTTGGAAGAGTTGGCGCGGAATGGTTTTCTTCAATTTTGTGGCAAGGCCTCTGCCGTATTGCGCAGCTTTTATTCTGTGCACAATAACCGAAAGCGCGTCAACGGGTTCGCCGTTTAGCAAGATATCAAGTTTCACAAGATCAGAATCTCTATAATCAAGCGGCTCATAATCCATGCTTGCATAGCCCCTAGTGCCTGATTTTAATCTGTCAAAAAAGTCATAGACAATTTCAGCAAAAGGCATTTCATAGGTAATGACAACACGAGTTTGCGTGAGATAGCCAAGGTTTTTTTGAATGCCACGCTTTTCTTCGCAAAGTTTTAGCACATTGCCGACATAATCATTCGGCACGTGGATATCGATGCGCACAAAAGGCTCGTAAAGAGCGGCAATCTTGGTAGGATCTGGCATTTTTGCTGGGTTATCAATCATTTCAGTTTTGCCATCAAGAGTGTCGACTTTATAAATAACAGATGGCGCAGTCGCAATAAGATCGATATTAAATTCACGCTCAAGTCTTTCTTGAATGATTTCCATGTGTAAAAGGCCTAGAAATCCGCATCTAAAGCCAAAACCTAGAGCTTGCGAAGTTTCTGGTTCAAAGGAAAAGGCAGCATCGTTGAGCTGTAATTTTTCAAGAGAAGCTTTGAGATTTTCATAATCAGCGGCATCAGAAGGGTAAAGACCACAGAAAACCATTGGTTTTACTTCTTTAAATCCAGGGATAGGTTCAGCTGCAGGATTTTTAGCTAAGGTTATGGTGTCGCCTACTTTTGCATCGCCAAGTTCTTTGATGTTTGCGCATAGAAAGCCAACTTCGCCGACAGAAAGTGTAGGAATATCACGAGCTTCTGGCGAAAATACACCAAGACGAACTACTTCGTATTCTTTTTGCGTTGCCATACATAAAATAGAATCGCCTTTTTTGAGGCTTCCTTCCATCACACGAAAAACGATAAGCACGCCTTGATAGCTATCGTACCAAGAGTCAAAAATAAGAGCTTGCAGGGGAGCATTGGCATCGCCTTTAGGTGAAGGCAATCTTTCAACAATAGCTTCTAACACCTTGTCGATGTTAAGCCCACTTTTTGCTGAAACAGCAACAGCATCTGTGCAGTCAAGGCCTATAGTTTCTTCAATGTCGCCTTTTACTCTTTCTGGTTCGGCAGAAGGAAGATCGATTTTATTTAAAACCGGAATAATTTCATGGTCATGGTCAAGAGCAAGATAGACATTTGCTAAAGTTTGCGCTTCAACGCCTTGTGAGGCATCGACAACAAGAAGTGCGCCATCACAGGCGGCGAGAGAACGAGAAACTTCATAGCCAAAGTCGACGTGGCCTGGAGTGTCGATAAGATTGAGAATATATTCTTGCCCGTCTGAGTGTTTATAGGGAATACGCACGGTTTGCGCTTTAATGGTGATGCCACGCTCGCGCTCTAATTCCATTTTATCGAGGTATTGATCTTTTTTCTCTCTATCTGAAATTACTTGCGTAAATTCTAATATGCGGTCAGCAAGTGTTGATTTCCCATGATCAATGTGGGCGATTATACTAAAATTTCTAATGAATTTTTGGTCTGTCATTTTTTACTCTTTTACTCTCTATAATTTTTTATGTGGACAAATTTTTAGCGAATGTAGCAAGAATGAAATTTCTTGCAAATGAAGATTTTGTGCTAAAAGCCAAGATCTATACTATTAATGTTGTGGAATAGTCAGCTTTTCTTCTGCTTTTTTTAATATAAATGTTGCAATACTTACCAAGGCAAGATAGTAGATTGCCGTAATAAAATAGACCTCAGTTGGCATAAAGGTGCGAGAAACCAGAATTTTTGCTTCGCCAGTTAATTCAATACAGGTAATGATGTAGGCGAGAGAAGAATATTTTATTAAATAGATGATTTCATTGCCACAGCCGGGGATTGCTCGCCTGATGGCTTGGGGAATGATGACATGGATTATTGTTTGAAATTTAGTCATGCCAAGGGCGTGAGCGGCTTTAAGTTGGCCTTGTTTGATTGAAAGAAGCGCACCACGCACATATTCTGATTGATAAGCAGATGTGCAAAGTATAAAGCCAAGCACAGCAGCGGGGTAGGGGTCAAAATATATGCCCAAGTTTGGTAAGCCAAAATAGAGCACCATAAGTTGCACTGTGAGGGGGACGCCGCGAATTAAAGTGGTGTAGGCATCGAACAATTTTTTGACAGTTTTTGAGCCAAACACGCGTAAGACACCGATAATAATGCCAAAAAATGCCCCAATAGTAGCAGATGGCACAATAAGCTGTGCTGAAACTACAAGCCCCCTATTCAAAGTGGGGACGACTGTATTTAAAATAAAATCCCAATCGAGCATAAATGACATTCCTTTCTTCACTTTTTCGCTCAAAAAGAATAGTCTGTGCGCTTCTATCTGTCAAGAAAAATGTAAAGCCCTCACCAAGGGCGAGGGCTTACAATGTGCTACATTATTTGGAGATTTTTAATACGAGTTAAAAAAATCTTCTTAAGATTTGGAAATTGCTTCAATTTGTGAATTGAGCAAGGCATGGGGAAAATTTTTTGAAGGAGTTTAGTTTAATGCTAAATGACTGAAAGCAATTTTTCTCATAACGCCGCTCAAACGCAAATTGAAGTAATTTCCTAAAATTGTAGTTTGGAGAGTTCAGTATAAGCCGCCAAAGCCTTATTCCTTACCGCCGAAGTCAAACTAACGGCAACGCTGGCTTTTTGCATATTGATCATCAGCTCGTGCACATTCTGAGTTTCGCCCGAAGCAAAGCGTCTGATAGAGTCATTCTTCACATTCTGCAAATTTTGCACTTCATTGAGCGAAGAGGAAAGAGTGTCAGCAAAAGAAGTTGCTTGCGGTGGTGCAGGGTTTTGTATAGTATTTTCTAAACGATTGAAATTTTTCTGTGTATTTTGAAAAGCGGCTAAGGCATCATTATACGCGCTCATTCCTACTTGCTGAATTGACATATCTTACTCCTTACTAGCTTCTGCCTATTTCTAAGGCTTTCAAATACATTGATTTTACTGTGTCTATTGTGGTAACGCTGGCATCATAGCCACGTTGCGCTGTCATCATATTGGCCATTTCTTCAACGACGTTAATATCAGGATACATAACATAACCAGCTTCGTCAGCATCAGGGTGGCCTGGTTCATAGACTGCTTTTAATGGGCGATCGTCATTTGTTATGCCAACCACACGCACGCCGCGCAATTCTCTATCGAGGGCTGATTGCATATGAACGCCAAAATGATTATCAATTTCAGCAGCTTCTTGCACAATAGTTTTTCTTTGGTAAGGCCCGCCGTCAACAGTTCTTGTTGTTTTGGCATTGGCTATATTCATTGCTATTACGTTTAGGTTAGTCCTGTCGGTTGAAAGAGCAGAGCCACCTATATCAAGTGCGGTCATAAAGTCCATTATTTACTTCCTTCTGCTATTGCTTTTTGCATACCGTCGAATGTTGATTTTGTGATTTGTGATAATGTGGTATACTGCAGGTTATTTTTATTGATTTTCATCATTTCTTTATCAAGATTTACCCTATCTTCACCTGGCACATAACGCGGAGTGAATTTTTTTGTGAATTCAGAGCTGAAAGTGTCTACATTGAAAGTTGAAGGAATATGGCCTGATTGTGTTTTTGAAACATTGCCCATAGCGTCAAGATTCAAAGATTTTTGCAACTCTTCTTCAAAGCTCAATTCTAAAGGTCTATATTTTGGTGTGTTTACGTTTGCAATGTTACTCATAATGACATTTTGTCTTTGTAACTGCATATCCATAACTTTGCCGACTAAAGCTAAATTTGGTTCAAAAAGAGTTTTCATACTGCCTCCGATACTTCTGTTACTTCTGTATCTTTGTTTAGCCTTTTGTTTGTTTGAATTGTTGAAGTGGCTAAACTTTTGTATTGCCTACATTGCAATAAGAGTGCCAAATATGAAAATTCGCTTTATTGCTTGATTATATGGAGTGTGTGTCAAATATTCAACAGAGCTTTTGTGTTAAAAATTTGGCAAAATATTGTCAACTTTATGAATTTAATAATGGCACAACTTTTGCATTGCTATATATAATAATGACAAAAAAATGGCGAGGAAAAGATCATGGATAAAAAAACACCAAAATTTGATTTTTCACAATTCTCAGGCAATAGCGATATGTTTTTAGGAGCAGGCGTAGTTATGATCTTGCTTGTTATGCTTATACCGCTACCTACAATGATTGTAGACATCATGCTTTCATTTAGCATTTCGCTTTCTTTATTGATACTTATCACAAGTATGTTTATGACTTCGCCTTTAGAATTTTCCATTTTTCCGTCATTATTACTTATCACAACTTTATTAAGACTCGCATTGAACGTGGCCACCACTCGTGTTATCTTACTTAACGGCGATCAAGGTCCTGATGCTGCTGGTGATGTTATTATGTCATTCGCGCAATTTGTTGTCGGTGGGTCATACGTTGTTGGTGCGGTTATCTTTCTTATTCTCTTTATTTTGAACAAGGTTGTTATCACCACAGGTACAACGCGTATTGCTGAAGTTGCCGCCCGTTTTACCTTGGATGCAATGCCTGGTAAACAAATGGCGATTGAGGCAGATTTGAACGCTGGCCTTATCGACGAAGCAGAAGCGACTGAGCGCCGTAATAATCTTCGTCGTGAAGCTGACTTTTACGGTGCTATGGATGGTGCTGGAAAGTTCGTACAAGGGGACGTGCAAGCCGGTCTTATCATTACTTGTATTAACCTTATAGGCGGTATCTTGATTGGTATTTTCCAAAAAGGTATGGAATGGCAAGATGCGCTTATGACTTTCTCTCTGCTCTCAATAGGTGATGGTTTAGTCGCAACTATTCCTTCAATTATTATTTCCGTTGCTGCAGGTTTGATTGTTTCCCGTGCTGCTGCTGAAGCAAAAATGGGCGATGAATTTGCTGCGCAACTTACTTATAATACAAAAGTTTTGAAACTTGTTTCAGGCATACTCTTTATTTTTGGTTCAGTGCCAGGTCTTCCAACTATTCCTTTTTATTTCTTTTCAGTCGCTCTCTTTCTTGTAGCAAGAAGTATGGATAAAAAATCGCTTGCTACTGCGCAAAAAACTGACGAAAAAGCAACATCACAAGGTGCAAAAGGTGCAGAAGGCGCTGGTAAGCCGCAAACTCCAGAAGAAGTTTCAAGTTTACTTCCGCTTGATATGCTCGAATTAGAAGTAGGTTATGGCCTTATTCCTCTTGTTGACGAAAAACAAAATGGTAATCTACTCACTCGCATTCGCTCAATCCGCCGTCAATTCGCTCTTGATATGGGTGTGGTTATTCCTTCCTTGCATTTACGTGATAATCTCCAACTAAAACCAGGTCAATATTCACTTCTTATCAAAGGTAACCAAGTGGCAAGTGCTGAAATTCTCATCGACCATTACCTTGCAATGGATCCAGGCAATGCCAGCCAAAAACTTCAAGGCATTGAAACAAGAGAACCAGCCTTTGACTTGCCAGCACTTTGGATTCCAGCGAGTCAAAAAGAAGTTGCTCTTACAGCAGGCTATACTGTGGTTGATCCAGCGACTGTTATCGCAACACATCTCACAGAAGTTATCCGTAGGCATTTGAGTGAATTCTTAGGCAGACAAGAAGTGCAAGGTCTTTTAGATATTCTTTCAAAACATTCGCCAAAAGCTGTGGAAGATCTTGTGCCTAACACGCTAAATCTTGGCGCAGTGCAAAAAGTATTACAAAATCTTGTGAATGAAAATGTGTCTATCCGTGATATGCTTACCATAGTCGAAACTTTGGCAGATCATGGGCAAAACACTAAAGCTCCTGAATATCTTACTGAATTTGTGCGTGAAAAACTTTCTCGCTCCATTATCAAATCTTATCTTGATTCTTCAGGCACCTTGAATGTTCTTACTCTTGATCCTCAAGCCGATAGAATGGTTCAAGAGTCAGTAAGGCAAACAGAATCAGGTGCATACTTAGCAATGAACCCGATTTCAGCGCAAAAGCTTATCAATAATTTGAATACAAGTTTAGAAAATGCTATTGTGAGTGATGGCCAGCCTGTATTATTAGTAACTCCTTCAATTCGCCCGCATTTAGCAAACCTTATCACAAGATTTGTGCCGAATGTGGCAGTTGTGTCGCAAGCAGAAATTCCAGGCGATATTCGCCTCCAAGCTGTTGGCAATGTTGCCATAGAGTCATAAAAAAAATTGCGTGAATTTGAGTTTGAGCATCGTTATAGAAAAAATTTCTCTCAGTCATTTAGGTCTTACTAAACTCCTTCGAGAAATTTTTCCTATGCCTTGCTCATTCCCCAAATTGACGCAATTTTGTTTTGCTCTGCACTTTTATAATGTTAATTTTTGACTGCTCTACTGCTTGATTGACGGAATTTTTTTTGCATTTTCCTTCTTTGCTATCTTAGAAAATACTATTCTTCATTTAAAATTACTTGTCATTTATGGTTTACAGAAAGAGATAAATTTATTCTGAGCAAGAACGAAATAAAGCCTTGAACTTTTATTTTTTGAAGTTACATAGGCCTTTGCTTATGCGGGCAAGGTTGTCAATGAGGGAGAAAGTCATACCTGTAGGAGAATACAAAGTATTCTCCACTGGTATGCGTAAACTGTCTCGCATAAGCTTTTATGTGACTGGTAAAAATAAAAATTCAAGGCTTTATGGTTTATAACGAATACTACTGCTCTGTCAAAATCATATTTCTTGCGGCCAAAGTTTCGACATTTATACTATAGATTTTGGCTGTTAGCGCAAAATCCTCACTGCGCATTTTATGTCAAAAATGCTTGTTCGCTAAAGATTTATTCGCTTACGCTCTCAAGCCGAAACTTACTGTTCAGTCAATATCATATTTCTAGCGGCCAAAGTTTCGTCTAAACGTCTTACCGGTGTGGTGAGCGGATAGTCGTGTAACTCTTCGCTAGTTTTTGACAAGATATCCTTCATAGTTTGGATAAAGTCGTCAAGTGTTTGTTTTGATTCAGTTTCAGTTGGTTCAAACATCAAGCATTCTTTCACGATAAGTGGGAAGTAAACTGTTGGTGCGTGATAGCCAGCTTCAAGTAAAGCCTTAGCTATATCAAAAGCTCGATAACCCTCAGGCGCAGAGGCCACAAATTCATGCATACAAATGCGTGGATAAGGCACATCTAGCACATCTTTAAGCATTTCTTTCATGTAGTTAGCGTTTAATACTGCATAGCGTGAAGCACGGTTTAAGCCATCGCCACCAAGGCGCACCATATAGGCATAGGCTTTGAGGTATACACCAAAGTTGCCGTAGAAAGGCGCAATATAACCAATAGAATAAGGGCGATCGTAATCAAGATAGAAAGTGCCGTCTTGTTGTTTTGCCACGCGTGAAATTGGCAAGAATTCTACCAAACGCTCTGAAACACCCACAGGGCCAGAACCAGGGCCACCACCACCATGTGGAGTACCCATAGTTTTATGAAGATTTAAGTGAACCACGTCAAAGCCAACATCGCCCACACGCATTTCACCCATAATAGCATTCATATTTGCGCCATCGTAGTAGAGAAGTGCGTCGTATTTATTTAAAAGCTCAACAACTTTAGGAAGATGCGCTTCAAATAAGCCCAAGGTGTTTGGGCAAGTCATCATAACCGCTGCCACCTCGTCATCGAGTGCCGCTTCTAAGGCAGCAGGATCAACAATGCCGTCTTTAGAAACAATATTCACAACTTCATAGCCAGCAAGTGCAGCAGTAGCAGGGTTTGTGCCATGCGCCGCATCAGGGCAAATTACTTTAGTTTTCTTATTGCCTTTTTTCTTGTGATAAGCTGCAATCAGCATTGCGCCAGTAAATTCGCCATGTGCGCCAGCCATTGGATGCATGGTGAAAGCCTTCATGCCTGTGAGTTCACACAAGAAGTTTTCAGCTTCCCACATAACACGAAGTGCGCCTTGTGTATAGTGGCCTGCGCCGCGAAGTTGCGCCATAAGTGGGTGCAAACCTGCAAAACCAGGAAGTGAAGCCACATATTCAAGATATTTTGCATTATACTTCATTGTGCATGAACCAAGCGGATAAAAAGTGCTGTCAACACTAACATTTAGATGCGAAAGATTGGTGAAATGGCGCACAACTTCAAGTTCAGAAACTTCTGGCAATGCCGCTCTTTTCGCTCTCAAAAGATTTTGTGGAATATAGGCTTTTGCTTCTTGCTGCGGTTTTTGTGGAAGACAAGCTGTTCTGCCAGCAACAGACTTTTGGAAAATTGTTCTTCTGTCGTTTTTCATGATATTTCCCTGTAATTACTTAGTTAATAATGCTTGCAACATTGCAACAAAAATGTCTATTTCTTCTTTGCTATGTTTTTCAGTGCAAGAGAAAAGAAGAACATTATCCATATCTTTATAATATTTGCCAACAGGGAAGCCAGCAACATAGCCCTTTTGTGTAAGAGTATCAACTACTTCATGAGCATTTTGTGGCAATTCAAGGGCAATTTCATAGCCAAAAGCCTGTGCGTCAGAAAGCAATTTCACATTTTCAATTTTCATTAATTTTTCAAGGGCATAGCGTGTATTTTCAATAGAAAGAAGCGCTGTTCTCTCCATGCCTTCCGCACCCATAACTGCCATATAGATAAGCGCACGCATAGCACAAAGAGCCTGATTTGAACAAATGTTTGATGTGGCTTTTGCACGTCTGATGTGTTGTTCACGCGCTTGAAGCGTAAGAACATAACCTTCTTTGCCGTCAACATCTTTTGTTTTGCCAACAATTCTGCCTGGAAGCTGGCGCACTAAATTCTTTGTGCAAGCCATAATGCCAAGATAAGGGCCACCAAAAGATAAAGGCAAACCAAGGCTTTGGCCATCAGCAGTTGCAATGTCCGCGCCCATTTCGCCTGGAGTTTTCAAAAGTGATTGCATCATAGGCTGAATAGCGATAATGCCGAGAGCTTTTTTCTCATGCGCATGGTTGAAAAGATCTGTGAAATCGTAAATATTACCAAAGAAGTTAGGGTTTTGAACAACTACTGATGCTGTGTTTTCGTCAATAGCATTTTTCAAAGCCTCAACTTGTGTCATACCTTTAATTTGCTCAACTTCAACAAGTTCAAGGTTGAGATTAGATGTGTAAGAGCGAATCATTGTCAGCCAAATAGGTGATAGAGCGGAATCTATAACAATTCTTTTCTTGCCCGTGTGGCGGATTGACATGGTGATAGCTTCAAAAAGAGCTGAACCGCCGTCATAAACAGAGGCATTCACGCACTCCATTTCTAAAAGTCTTGAAATTGAGCTTTGGAACTCAAAAATTCCCTGCAAAGTGCCTTGTGAAACTTCTGGTTGATAAGGGGTATAGGCTGTGACAAATTCGCCTCTTGAAGAAAGAGTGTCGACAGCTTTTGGAATGAAGTGATCGTAGAAACCTGCGCCCAAGAAGGACACAAGATTAGTGTGATTCATGTCAGCTAATTGTTCGAAATATTGACAGGTTTCCTGCTCTGATTTGCCATTAGGAAGATTGTAAGATTTTGGCTTCATTTCAGGCTTAATGTCAAGAAAAAGATCGTCCAAAGTGCGCACATCGATAACTTTAAGCATTTCTTGCAATTCTGTATCGGTATGAGGGATATAAGGCATAATTTGTCCTTTTTTAAGGTTAAAAAAATGATGAAGTATATATATAGATTTAACGCTTTCTAGTCAAATTAAAATAAAAATAAAATGTTGTGTTTTTACAGCATTCTACGATGGTTTGCATGACAAATTGCAAGAGCTAAAGCATCGGTGGTGTCAAGCGGCTTTGAAAGACTTTTTTCATTAAGTATAGTTTTCACCATAAAGGCAACTTGATCTTTTTCCGCCCTGCCTGTGCCTACAAGAGCTTGTTTGACCTTTGTTGGCTCGTAATCAAAGAATTTAATCTTGTGATGAAGACAACAAGCAATGGCTAATCCTCTTGCTTGGCCCAGTTTGAGCGCAGAAAGTGCATTTTTAGCCACAAAAACTTGCTCAATGCCTGCTTCATGTGGTTTATGAGTTTTACAAATTTCAAATAATTCTTGATAGATAAAGGAAAGTCTTTCGTTGAAGTCCTTAGGTTTTGGCTTAATTGCTCCACAATCAACTAAAGAAAGCACGCCTGATTTTTCTTCGATGATGCCCCAACCCATCACCGTTGATCCAGGATCAATGCCTAGAATTTTTAATGAATTAACTTTTGACATTCTAGATAGTTACTTCTTTTCTCTTGCTTGATCTTCCAAAAGCCAAGCGTCCATATGATTTCTGATAAAATCAAGGCAGTATTGGTGTTCTTCTTTGCCATTGCCTTCAATCTTCAAAGCTTTACCAAAACGGAAATAGACTTTTTTATTCACATCAATAGGGCCTAAATCTTTGAAAATAAGAGCTTCTTTGAAAATCTTTCCTTTGCTGAGAAAATCAGTTTTAAGCGCAATAGGTACAACAGGAACATTTGCTTTTTTTGCAAGTTTTACACCTAAGGAGTTGAAATCTTGTTCATTAAATACATCTTTACGTGTACCTTGAGGAAAGATAATCAGAGAGCGGCCGCTTGCTAAAATTCTTTGCCCTTCAGAAAGAGATTTTGCCAAATCTTCACGGGGGTTTACACGCTCAAGCAAGATAGGTTCACGTGTGCGCATAACATGGCCAAAAAGCGGATAAGTGGCAAGACTTGCTTTCACAATATAACTAACATCTTTATATGGTTGAATAAAAATTGGCAAAGCAAATGTTTCAAGCGTGCTCATGTGGTTAGCCACAAAGACGCAAGGCCCCTCGACAGCAATAAAATCTTCCATGCCATCAACGTCGACAATGCCACCCACTGACTCAACAGAACGTATAGTATCCAAAGAATCGTGCACCCAGCGCTCGGTTGGATAATTCCCTCTCATAGCGGCAAAACCAGCTTTTATAACCACAGAGAGTTGGTAAAAATAATAGACGATAGTTGGAAAAATTTTAGCAAGAAAGGAAAGTTCTTTTTTTTCCGTTTTATAATTTATAGCTAAAGATGGCATTTTCATAAGAGTATTTATTCCGATGTTTTTTTGATTTTGTCAATAAGTTTCTTGTAGTTATTGTATAATTCTTCTTCCTTGCCTTCTGACTTAGGAAAGTAAAAATTCCTTTGTTTGACGGAATCTGGAAGATAGTCCTGCTCCACATAAGCATGAGGGTAGTTATGTGGGTATTTGTATTCTTTACCATAGCCCCAATCCTTTTGCAAGCGTGTGACAGGATTACGTAAATGTATTGGAACTGGTTGAATTCCATATTCTTTTATTTCTTGAGCCGCCATTTTATAGGCAGCATAGCTTGTGTTGCTTTTTGGGGCAAGAGCTAGATAGACGGCAGTTTCAGCAAGAGGGATAAAACCCTCTGGCATTCCAATAAATTCAACAGCTTGCTGGCAAGCAACTGCAAGAGGCAGAGCTTGCGGATCGGCAAGGCCTACGTCTTCTGAAGCTGATAATATAAGTCTACGACAGATAAATCTCGGATCTTCGCCTGCTTCAAGGAGACTTGCGAGATAATAAAGGGCAGCATCAGGGTCAGAACCGCGTATAGACTTGATCATCGCTGAAATTCTTTCATAATGATTGTCGCCTTTTTTATCGTGTTTTGCGATTATTTCTGGCAAAGTTTTTTGAACATCTTCAATATTTCTTTTATCTTCTGGAAGTTCAGTCACAAGTTCTAAGAGATTGAGCAAAGCTCGTGCGTCGCCATAAGAAATGCGCGCAAGTAGAGTGATAATTTCTTCATCAAGTGAAATTTCTAGTTTTTGCAGAGTTTCCTTTGCAAGCTCTATAAGTTCATCTTCTTCAAGAGGATTTAGCCTGAGAAGATGCAGGCGAGAAAGCAATTGTTTTGTAATACAAAATGAAGGATTTTCGGTAGTTGTCGCAATGAGAGTGATGTTTCCTTCTTCTAAAATAGGCAGGAAAAAATCTTGTTGAGCTTTTGAAAAGCGGTGTAATTCGTCAAGAATAAGGCAATGCCCTGGCTTGAGAGTTTTTCTAAGTGCAGCCAAGCCAGCTTCAGGTGCGGAAATTCGAGTGAAGGGTAATTTATGTTTCTTGGCAAGTAAAAGAGCAAGAGTTGACTTTCCACAACCAGGAGGGCCAAACAAAAGGATTGAAGGCAAGCGTTTAGAATGGATAAGTGCTGAAATTTTATCTTTTAAATGCTTTTGCCCTTTATAAGAATTCTCAGTGTGAGGACGCATTCTTTCAGCTAGGGGTGATTGGTAGAGGAGACTGTTAATCATAAATAGTATGTGAATTTATATGGTTAGAAAAATTTAGAAAAATTCAACTTTTAAAATCTTGCGCACCTGTTTTATACCAGAAATGTAATCCAAGCGCAAGTATTGCGGCTGTTTCATAGCGTAAAATTCTTTCACCCATTGTAAAGAATTGTGCCTGATTTTGTGCAAAGATTTCAATCTCTTTAGGTGAAAATCCACCCTCTGGTCCAATAGTGAGTACGGTTGAACCAACACTGTTGAGAAAATCAGAAGTGTAGGGCAAAATTTTGGGGGCATCGTCAGTAGTTAACACATGAAGATTATTATGTTTTGTGGCTTCCATCAACATTTCTTCTTGCGAAGAAAAAAGGCACAATTTTGGCAAAAATGGATTATGGCACTGCTTTATACCAGCAATAAGCTGTTGCTGCCATGATTCTACTGTTGCGGAATTGCTGTCAGGAAGCGGAAATTGGCTATAATCTGAATGCCATATCCACAGTTCTGAGGCTTCTAGTTCAACTACTTTTTCAAATAAAAAGCCACGCCTTGCTGCCTTTGTCCAAGCAGCTGCGAGAATGACACGACTTTGAGGCAAAGTGTATTCTTTTTGTTCAATTATATCAAAAGTTAAAGATTTTTTATCGATGCTTGAGATCTGGCAAAGCGCCTCAAGGCCTTCACCATCAAAAAGCAAGAATTGCGCATCTTTTTTTAATCGCAAAACTTGCGTTGCATGGCGAAACTCAGTGTCTACAATTTTGCCTGTATGCCACTTGTCTTTTTCTAAATAAAATGCATTCATAGACTACTCTATATAGTTAATTAGATTTGCAGGAATGAAGAATTTATTTATAATCTTCACTTCTTTGTGTTTTTTGTATGCTGGTTAATTCGTCAAGTAACTGTACTAAAGTACCATATTTTTTCTTGATTTCTAAACCCTTAGCTGTGAGTTGGCTCTCAGTTTTTTTTGCATAAGTTCTTTGTATGTAGCGATCGTTCAATATGAGGCTAGTAAGTGTGATGGCAGAGGTGAGTAAGTCTTCAAAATAAATAAATAAATCAAATTTATACTCACGCAAGACGTTCACTGCTTCCGTAAGCATCGCTTCATAACTTAGATGGACATTTTTCAAGTTCCTTTGCGCTATGTCTTCCAAATCTCTTAGTTTTCTTGCTTGTTGAATATAGTAAAATCTAGAGCGCAATTCAGTTTTGAGCACATAGAGAGGGTTGCCAGCATCAATGTCCTGTATTGTGTCGAAATAATTGTCAAAAAGTTTTAAGAAGTTTGCATAAGTGTCGTCACTATAGCTTATAATTCGTCTTTGATGTTTTAAAAGCCATGCATAAAAAACTTTGAGTCTTTTTTCTTCGCTTTCAGAACCTTCAATTACTTCGGTTCTTTTATATATCGTTTTTCCGATAAATTCGCCCTTTGCAATATCGTTTAATGACAAGAGAAGGGAAGCTGTATCGCGCAAGAAATTTAAATCAGTAATATCCATACCTGAGTCAGGGTGAATAATGGTTTGTGTATGAACGGATAAAGCTCTGTCTTGACGCACGTTTGTAGGCGAATAGTCGTGCTGATGATAAGTTATTCTAGCGATTGCGACATGGTGTTTAGGATCTATAAAAGCGTTCAAGGCTTTGAGTTCTTGGATATTGTCTTGGTCTTCAATTTTAACAAGGGCGATTTTCTCAACTTTCGGATATTTATTGTTTTTGTTATCATTCCAAATAGTTGTGAGAGTTCTGTCTGATTGTCCTAAGACGCGTATAATGAAGTTTTCACCTGTTTTATGAAGACGACGCGCAAAAAGAGCTGAGGAAGTTCTTCTTTCTGAGGCCACAGGAAAGCCGTAGAGCTCCATAAGAAATTGTAATGTAAACAGACGATTTCTTAGATATATTTCAGAGTTTCCATTTTGGAATTTACCAATTCTTAAGCCATAACGTTTCAATTCACCGTCAAGATCAGAAGGGAAAGAAGCAAAGATGCCGGAAAGTTGATATTGCCCAGTTTTTGTTTTTGACATAACATGAGCTCTATCCATTTCTAGTAGATGTGGCAAGAGTTTAGGATAATTTTTCAGTAGAGTGGTGTCTGTTTGTTTGAATTTAGGGCGAAATTCTTCGTGCATACATCTTGGCAAACGTGAAAGAAATGTCTGCATATTTGTGGAAAAAACTTGATTTTCTAGTGGACAGCAAGGACCAAAGGAAGAAACGATGACATCTGACACTGGCAAAAGTGGGTCGTATTGAAAAAACTCGTTGAAGCTGTGAAGCTCACGATCTAAGACGAGCATGGAAAAGCCAGGCAAGTTTGAATATTCAAATGGATCTTGATCAAATGAAGGCAGGAGAGAGCGAACGTCGACAAGTGGATAATTTTTTCTGTTTTCATTATAAGGCTTTATCAAGCATTCGCGTATGTGCATAATGTCAAGATAATGCTTCACTTCCTGAAGATTGGCAACAGGCTGTGTTTCATTTTCGTCTTTGTCGTCCTGGCAAGGATACTTTGAGTGTAAAAAACATTTATGAGCTTCTAACATACTTTCTCCTTGTTATAATATTGATTATATTATACTAAATTTATAAATATTGCAAGTTTTGATAAAAAAGTATATTAATGTAAATGATTAGAAGGGCTATGTAAACTAAAACTTTGAAATTATATACGATTTTGACAAAAATTTGCCTTGCAAAAAGTAAAAAAAATTGTTAAAGATATAAAAAAAATTAGAAATATTTTTATTTTTTTATTTATCAAAAATTTTATTCAATAAATTTGAATTCAAATTATCTATAATTTGATAAAATATAAGGAAGTATATGAATAAACTGCACCCTTACCAAACTTTATTAGCAATTATCGGAAATGTTTTTGATGCCCATGCGGCCATGCTTTTTTTGCCTGAAGCAGAGAATAGAGAACAAGGAAGGCTTTTAGCCTCTTGGTGCCCTACTGAAAAGCTTGAAGACAATGCTTTGTTTGAATCAAAAGATGGCTATGTTGGCTGGGTTATGAAGAGTGGGAACGCATTTTTTGTGAAGGGTGAAGAGTTTCAACTATCTAATATCAATTACTATTCAGCAAAATGCCCTGAAGTGAATAGTTTTATGGCGACACCTTTAGCTGGCGGTGGTTTTATTGCAATTGATAGTATGGAAGCGGATACTTTTAATGAAGATACACAAAAAATGCTTAGTCTTTTTGCAAGGTTGATTCCGCAAATTTCAAGTATAAATTCTATGAGTTCGCTTTCTTTACAGATTTCAACCTATTATTACGCATTAGAGGCCATGAATCAATTGCAAGAAAATTATGTTTCATGGCGAAAATACTTGAAAGATGCATTAAATATTATTTCAGAAGCGAGCGGATTTGAGTATGTGGCTTTTGCTTCACGCCCTGATGATTCTGAAATCTATCTTGTGGAATGTGAAAATGTACCTCTACTTTTAGAAAATGAAAAAGCAGTTGAATTTCCAGTGCAATCTGGCATGGTTGGTTGGGTTTTTAAGAATGAAGAAAGTATTTTTAATGATGGTTTGTCGCAAGCTGCAACTCCTCTCTATGGGCAAGTGAAAAATCTTCCTGAATTTGTTTCAAACGCTACTATTGCCATTAAAATTGATAGAGTTACTTACGCTGCCTTGTCTTTTGCATCAAGAACGCCAACTCAAATTTCACCAGAATTGCGCTCTTTTATAAAAATGGTAAGTGTGAATGTATCTCAAACTCTTGAAAAAGTTTACTTAAAACATAAATTGCACACTATGCAAAAAGCAAAGAAATAGTATCAATATTTAGATAACTTCTAGTTGAAATTTATATCTAATTTTAGATATGTTTTAATGGGTTAATTTCTCTAAATATGAGAAAGCTATTTGATAACTCTCTAAAGAATACTGATTATTTTCTAAATGGAGCTGCAAAAAATTTGTGAATTGACGCATAAATACAGGCTGTTCTTGCCAAAAATTAGGCGATAAATTTTCATTCTTTTTCAGGCAGCTTCGAAGATCTTTGAAAAGTTTTAGATGTGATTTGTGAAAATAGGGAATTATAGAAGGAAGGTTTTCTTCTAACTGCTTGAAATTATAGTTGTTTGATGTATATGTTTTAGGACTAATTCTCAGAAAATATGATTGCCAAAATTTGCTCAAATGGTAGCGCGCATTCTTCTCATGTTGAATAGTTGAGGAAATAGGAAGGAGATCGTGTAAACCATCTGTTCTTGCAGTTTTATAAGCTGTGAGATTTGGGACTGTTATAAATTCTTTTCCTTCGAGTAAAGCTTTCACAAAAAGACTGACTTTTGATGTGGTAAATTGTTGTTTGCATTGATAATTTCTTGAGCACTCCCAGCACGAATTGCAAGAAAGATTTGCTTGCAAGACATGATGATTTGCTGGAGCCACAGAAGTTTCAAAAGGGTTCACATTTCCCATAGAAAGCGTGAGGGTTGGAATAGTGTATGCTGCAGCGATATGCATAGGACCAGTGTCAGGAGTTATAAGTAAATCAAGCTCTTGCATAAAGAAAACCAGCTCAGCAAGCGTGAATTTGTCGACTAAATTTTGTTGATGCAGGCCTGTTTTTTTATTGATATATTCTCCAAGTTCTTTTTCTGCTTTTCCGCCAAGAAAGACAGGTTTATAACCAAGATGAATAAGTTTTTCAGCAAGTTTAGCAAAAAATTCAGGTTCTGGCCTTTTATATGGAGAACTTGCACCAAGAAATAATCCAATTTTTCCTTGATTTCTTATAGCTTTAGCTTTACTGAGAGGCAGGGTTTTCATTTCGTCTTGCGAAAGTATATCAAGGCAATTTAAATCTGCCCAATGGAAGAGATTATGGCGAGAATTGTTTGTGAGTGAAGCCCTATAAAGTTGCCAAAAGCCTTTGATAAATAAAGCATTATTCTCTAAAGCATAGCCAATTTTTTCTTCTGCAAAAATCTTGCCTGTAAGTTTTGCACTTTCTTGTCGATGGCTAAGGTTTATGACTGTTTTAAATTCTGTTGTGTAGAGAATTTCAGCACTTGGAGGAATGAAGACTACTCTTGGTGCTAAACTCATAAGTGCTTGATAAAAAATAGGTTCTGCTACTACCCACACAGGGCGATCGGGTTCTTTTTGCAAAAGTTTAAGGGCAAGAGGAAAGGAAAGTATAAGATCGCCAATTCTTTGCATTTGTATAATAAGATTTGGTTTCATCGCTTTCTCTTTATTTTGCCCTTGAACTTTTATATTTTATATTATTTCAATAAGTTGAGCAATGTCTGCTAGTTTTGTAAAACGCTCTTTGTCAAGTGCTACAGCTTTGTCATTTTCTATAAGAATAAGAGGTGTTTTATTTAAAGTGTGAGCTGTATGCGGATTTCCATCTTTGTCGAGCATTTCTTCAACATTGCCATGATCTGAAGTGATAATAACTTTCCAATTTCTTTCTTTTGCGGCGAGAAGAATTTTCTCAACACAAGTATCAACTACTTCAACAGCTTGAATTGCGGCTTCTAATATGCCAGTATGGCCTACCATATCAGGATTTGCAAGATTACAGACAATGAAGCCATACTTCTCGCAACATATTGCTTCGCAAAGCTTTTCAGTTACTTTATTTGCAGCCATTTGTGGTTTTAAATCATAGGTTTCCACATCTTTAGGAGATGGGATAAGCTCACGATCTTCAAGTTCAAAGGGTTCTTCACGACCGCCATTAAAAAAGTAAGTTACGTGCGCATATTTTTCAGTTTCAGCAAGGTGTAGCTGTGGAATTTTATGCTCTGCAAGCCTTTCACCTATAGTATTTTTGATGTTTTTCTTTTCAAAAGCCACATTGAGATTGAGTTTTGAATCGTACATAGTCATGCCAGCAATATCAACAAGTTGCGGCACACTTCTACGCTCAAATCCATCAAAATGCTTGGCAGAAAGAGCAAAGGCTAGTTCTCTTGCTCTATCAGCTCTAAAATTGAAGATGAAAACAGCATCATTGTCTTTGATAATGCCATTTTTGTTGAAAATTCGCGGCTTTAGAAATTCGTCTGTTTCTTCATTTGCGTATGCTTCTTCCAAAGCTTTGAGTGGATTTGAAATTTCTTCGCCTTTCCCTTCAACAAGTAATTCATAGGCTTCTTTTACCCTTTCCCAACGACTATCCCTATCCATAGCATAAAATCTGCCGCAGATAGAAGCTAATTTTGCTTGGTATTCTGGCAGTTTTTGTACTAATTTTTCCATATAGCCAAGGCCAGATGATGGTGGGGTATCGCGGCCGTCCATAAAAGCGTGGACAAAAGATTCGACATGAGCATCTTGAGCGCATTTTAAAAGAGCAAAAAGATGATCAATGTGACTGTGCACACCGCCGTCAGACAAAAGTCCAAGGAAGTGAACTCTGCCATTATTTTGTTTTGCATTCGCAAGAAGTTCTAGAATTACAGGGTTTTCAAAAAATGATCCATCTTCAATCGCAACATCAATCTTTGTCATATCCTGATAGACAACAGCCCCTGCACCAATATTTAAATGGCCGACTTCCGAATTGCCGATAAAGCCTTTTGGAAGTCCTACAGCTCTGCCGCTTGCTTCTATTTCAACCATTTCAGGTAAGGCAAGCAATCTTTGCAAAAGCGGAGCTTTTGCTTGATAAATGGCATTACCAGCATTCTTTTCTGCTATACCAAAGCCGTCTAAAATGAGAAGTAGGGTGGGTTTCATAATGACTCCATAGAAATTTTAAAGGGGAAACCAAAGACTTGAGCTTAGATTTCCCCTTTCATTATAAGTGTTTGAAATGATACTAATCTCTGTTTACACCCATAAAGCGTAACATGAATAAGAAGAGGTTGAGAAAATCAAGGTAAAGGGTGAGCGCGCCAAGGATTGAACCTCTGCGGATAGCTAAGCTATCGTCCATAGGAGCTGATTCGCCCATTTCTTTGATCTTTTGATTATCATAAGCTGTGAGGCCAGCAAAGATAATAACGCCAAGAACATTGATAACAAATTGCATAGCTGAGCTTTGGAAGAATATATTAACCAATGATGCTATAAGGATACCTACAAGTCCCATGAAGAGAAATGAGCCCATAGCTGTCAAATCGCGTTTTGTTACCATGCCATAGAGTGCAAGTGCGCCAAACATACAAGCTGTGACGATGAAGGTCATGAAGATTGAGCTTGCAGTATAGACCAAGAGAATTGGTGATAGTAGCGCGCCGTTGAGTCCTGCAAAAAGAATAAAAAATCCACTCGCTTGTGTCGCAGAAAGATTACCCATTCTAGATGGAAGATAGAAGGCTAGGCCAATCATGCCAAGAGCTAAAACAATCATAGCTATTGGGTTTATAACTATTGACAATAAAGTATGAGATGAAGCAACAATATAGGCTATAAATGCTGTGAACAAAAGTCCTACAAACATCCAAGAATATACTTGTTGCATAAATGCACCGGCTTTAGAAAGGCCGATACTTTGCTGTTTTGAATTTTCCATTGATAAATTCCTTTTTATTAAAGTTTATAACCACTTAAAGTAGTCGTGCCATGAGCCATGTATAGCTCTTCTTTCCTCTTCTGAAAGATCTTCTGTATATTTGAGGAAAGCGGCTTTTGCTTGTTGTTCAGCAAAGGCGTGAATGTCTGAGAGTTCTGGGTAGTTTTCATAGACA
Organism: uncultured Desulfovibrionaceae bacterium; assembly: GCA_964369165.1. Lineage (GTDB taxonomy): Bacteria > Desulfobacterota > Desulfovibrionia > Desulfovibrionales > Desulfovibrionaceae > CAYJAZ01. The sequence continues at coordinate 50,869 of CAYJFE010000006.1, forward strand.
AACATATATCTTTTATATGCAGCGCCACTATTGCCCATATTCCAAAAAACTTCAGCGATATAGAGTTCACGCTCAGCAAGAATTTTCTTACAAGCTAGAATTTCAGTTGGAGCTTGCAAAGCATAAGGGCTTTGTGGATAGGTTGCCATCAATCTTTCAAAATACAAAATGGCTTCTTCAGCTTCTTTTGCTGTTCTATCGGCTGAAATATTTGTATTTTGCAAGGATTTACCTATTTGGAAAAGCACATAAGGTATAGCTTGATTTCTTGGATGTAATTCTTCAAAAGCCATATAGGCTTGCGCAGCTTCAAGATATTTTTCTTGCATAAAGAGCGCGTCACCAAGGTTTAATTCGGCTTCAAAAGCATAAGGCGAGAAAGGAAATTCGGCTTGCAATTTTGTATAAAGGCCTTCAGCCTTAGAATACTGTTTTGCCTGCATAGCTGTATTAGCAGTGTCAAAGATTTCGCTTGCTGTATCTTCTGAAGGCGGAAGATAGACCGCATCAATAAGGCCACAGGCGCTTACTTGAGTGAGAAGAAGAAGCATACAGGTGAGTCTTAAGGTTTTTTTAAGCATTCATTTGCTCCAAATAACTGATTGCAGCAGTTGCTGCGGTTGCGCCATCACCAACGGCGGTTGCGACTTGTCTACAATTTTTTTGTCTGATATCACCAGCGGCAAAAACCCCTGGTATATTTGTAAACATTTCCGCATCTGTTATAACAAAGTGAGTATCTGTCATTTTCAAGGTATCCGGAATAAATTCGGAATTAGCCTTAGTGCCTACAAAAACAAAGACTCCATCAACTTTTATACTTTGTAATGCATCAGTTTCAAGATTTTTTACCACTACCTCTTCAACTCCTTGACTTCCTTTGATTTCTTCGAGCAAGGAAGGAGTCACAATAGTAATGTTTTCAGTTTTTCTTACTTTATCTTGATAGATTTTTGTACCACGAAACTCATTGCGCCTGTGGATAAGATAGATATGATTCACAATGCGTGAAAGATATAAAGCTTCTTCTAGGGCTGAATTTCCGCCACCAATAACAGCAACATCTTTACCTTTATAGAAGTTTCCATCACAGACAGCACAATAGGAAACACCTTTGCCTTGATAGGCAGTTTCAGAAGGGTGGCCTAAGTGTTTGTGAGAAGCCCCTGAGGCAATAACCACGGATTTTGTTTTTATTTCGCCACGGCCTGTATGGATTGTGTGTGTGCCGCCATAGCTATCTGAAAAATCAATGCTTTTTACATCAGTTTGTATACGTCTTGGCATATAAGGCATAAGTTGAGCATCAAGAATGTCGGCCAATTCCCAGCCCTTGATAGGGCGAGCAAAACCAGGGTAATTCTCAATTTCAGCGGTTAGAAGAACTTGTCCGCCTAATGCGCCTTTTTCTATAATAGCAATATTAAAGCCTGCGCGGATAAGGTAAAGAGCCGCGGTGAAGCCAGCAGGGCCTGCACCTATAACGATGGAATCATAGATAGTATCGCTCATGATTATGCCAAAGCCTTGTTGATTGCCTCTTGTAGTTGTTCTTTGCCAACGCCGCCTACTATTGTTTCAAATAATTCACCATTTTTGAAAATCATAAGAGTAGGAATAGCTCTAATAGCGTATTTTGCAGGTGTTGTTGTATTTTCATCTACATTCATTTTAAAAATATCTATTTTGCCTTCGTATTCTTCAGCTAATTCGTCAATAATTGGTGCGATTGCACGACATGGTCCACACCATGGAGCCCAAAAGTCAATAAGGACTGGACGAGCAGCTTGGATTACAAGTGATTCGAAGTTTGCGTCTGATAATTGAGTAGCCATAATAGTGCTCCTTGCATTTTATACATTATTAAATAAAATCATATTTGAATGATAATTAGTTTAAGCACAAGTATAAAAAAAGTCAAGGAATGATAGCGAAGAATAAGAATTTAAATTTCTTTTCTAGAGGGTGTCGTCAAATTCAAAAATTTTGTGGAATTTTCAATAAAAAGGGGCTTTTTTACGGAATGAGTGTATCAAAAACATACATGATTGGAGTAAAAAAATCATCTTTTTGGCAGAAAAAACGCAAAAGAATTAATTTGACGACACTCTCTAGGGTATGCTTCTAAACTTTATTCTCTTCATCAACATCAAAGAATTCAGAAATGTCTACACAGTTGACAAGGCAAGCTTTTTGATTTCTTGTCCAATTGTGCATAGAAGCTTTCACCACTTGTCCCATTCCAATAGCTTCTGTCATATTTAGGCGCTTGAATTGAGGGTTGTCATCAGTGAGGTGTGGGATAAAGCAGTGTTTGCAAGGCTCATGGCTGCCAGTATAGACTTCATGGCAAATCTTCCCAATATTTGAACCACCAAAAGTTGTTTCGAGTGATGGGGTTTCATAAAGAATAGTATAGTCTTTTTTATCAATGATATAGGAGTAACCATCAAGGTTGTTGATAAGTTCAGCCAGAAGGTTTTCTCTTTCTTTTGCTTGCTTGATAAGAAAATCTTTAATATAGAATGTAGCTAAAATATTGCAGATAGTACTTAATTCTATAATTTCTGCCCCATTTAAATCAGATTCTTCATGCCTATTTTCAAAAATAACATAGCCCAAAATAGCTTTGTCTTTGATTATTGGGTAGAGGAGTAAAGATTTGATATCTCGAGATTTAAAATATTCTTTGATTTCAGCAGAGTAGATATTATGGTTTCTTGAATCGTAGATTTTTCCTTCAGTTGTGATGTCTTGAAATTTCGCTAAATCTGTGGAGTTGATTTTATGGTATATTTTCTCTTTAGGCTGCGCATCTATAGAATCGTCGATATTATAAGAGAAAGAATTTACTAAATAAAGTCCATTTTCATCTATTTCGCCAATGTAGCCGCTTGAAAATCTAAAATGTTCAATAATGAGCCCTAAAGTGCTTTTGAGGGCATCATAGGCATATTCTGAGGCAAAAAGCAGTTTGAAAATATATTCGACTGTGTTCGATTTAAAAGATGCCTTGACTGATTCTTGGGTTTCAATTTCAGTTCTTGTGCCTTGATAGGTAGGTTGGATTTGGCCTTCAAAAAATTCAAAACGATTTTTGCCTTTTTCTTTTGCAGAATAGAGGGCTATATCCGCATTTTTATAAAGGGCTTCAAATTCTTTGCCATGGTCAGGAGCTATAGCAATACCTATACTTGCAGAAATATCAACATAGATATCAGCTTCATGGAAGGTTTTTTTGAAGGCTTCACAAATCTTTTCTGCCTTGGATTTGATTAAGTCGATTGAGGCAAGTTGCGGGATAAAAACAAAAAATTCATCGCCACCTATACGGCCTATAATGTCGCCAGAGCGGAAGAATTGTGAAAGATTTTCGGCAAGCTGAGCCAAAACAATATCGCCAAAAAGATGGCCTAATTTGTCGTTGACACTTTTAAAGTTATCAACGTCAATAATCATCAAAGCAGATTTGTCATTTTTTTTGCTTGCACGTAATTTAGTTTCGATAAGATGCTCAGTAGTGACTTTGTTATAGAGGCCAGTGAGATGATCTTTTTCAGCTTTTTCGCGTAGCTGATCAATTTTTTCTCTATTGGCTGTGTTGTCGTTCATCTTTCCAACAACACGTATCAGTTTATTGTTCTCATCTTTTTCGATTTTATAAAAAGCGTCGTACCAATATTCTACCTTATTAGGCGCAATAAAAGCGAGTTCTGCAAAGTGAATGTCATCAGTGTTTTGTTGATTTCCTTTTGCAATTTTTTCAAAATCAATAAAGTTTTTTGCAATAACACCGCTTTTGATAAGACTTTTAGGATAGTTTTCAGTCGTTTCTTCAATGGCAAATTTTTCTGCAAAATGCTTTGAAAAGCGAATTTCTTTAGTTTCAGCGGTATATTCAAAAAAGGAGTCGTCGGTGAGTCGGTCGACAAGGCTGTTGAATCTTTTTTCTCTTTCAAGGCCTTCAAAAAGTTTTACTTGTGAGCTAATATCAACAAGAAGGAAAAAGATTTTTTGTACATTATCTGTGTCAGTAAACAAAACGCCACTAAAGTGTATGGTGTTATAGGCATTTTTCTTGCTTACAAGGCGCGCCACTACATTGAAAAAATCTTTTTTCGAATGCTCAATTTGTTGCTTAAGGGAAAAAATTGCTAACTGTATATCGTCCGGGTGTATGGTTTTTAAGCCACTATTTTGAAAATGTTCAAAAGTTTCTTTCTTCGTGTAACCTGTGAGCTTGAAATAAGATTCATTTGCTTCTGTGATGGTGAAATCATCATTGTATAAGGCTACGAGAGCGGCAGCTGGAACATAGGTTTTTATTGATCTAGTAGCGGAAATTTCTTTTATCAAATTTTTTTTTGCAGGCATTACGCAGTCCTTGTGGATATAAAGATAAAAAAGTAATCTTTAAAACTTGACACTCTGTAATTTATAATAAATTTTTTCTCTGCTGTCAATAGTAAGCTGTGCTTACTTATTTTCTAGATATCTGCTGAGAGAGCCTTTAAAATAAAAAAGCAAGAAAAAAATCTTGCTTAATATTCCAACAAATTCGGTATTTATTTTGTCAAAGAAAGTTTGACTAGTTTATAAAAGAATTTCTGTGGAGCGGGAGACGGGATTTGAACCCGCGACGTCAACCTTGGCAAGGTT
>CAYJFE010000007.1:0-52917 GCA_964369165.1 uncultured Desulfovibrionaceae bacterium
CCCACTTTCTCATTATAATCAGCAGCATGAGAGTCAAGCTTTGCAATTTCAGAATTTGCAGCATTCAGCAGTGCTGGATGTCTTGCAAGGCTTGCAGATAAATCAAGAGGTAAACCTCTTTCTGCCATAACATCTTTCACTCTAATCTCACAAAGATTCCATGTAATATAGCTGGTAATTAAAGCTTGACTTTTTGCTTCGCTTTTAACATCTTTACCTTCTAACACGGCTTCTCTATTTAGATGTACACCAAAATCCTTCAAACTTGCATGATTAACAATACCCATATCTAAAGCCTTAAAAACAGCATCGAAAAGAAATTTTCCTTGACTATAGATTAAGATATAACTATTAGCTCCTAGGTGACTAGTAGTAGTAAGAAGATCTTTTATGCCTTGCTCTGCCTCTTGAAAGAAATTTCTTGGAATGCCGCTTTTAAGGGGCTGCTTTAGTTTTTCTTCTAAGGTTCTAGGCCCTTGTTCTAAATTAGGTTCGTCGGCATACAATTTATCTTCAATCATTTTAGCAAAAGTTGTTGATTCAAGTACGGAATCAGCAATTTTTTTCACTTCGTAATCACTTGTTGCAATGCCTGCTTTTCTCACCTCTACTTCAACTGTAGATCTTAAAAGATCCTTGATAGAGGTATAGACATACGCTCTCATATTAGGATGGTTATTAAATATCACATTTTGCTTTAAACCCTTTGCAAGAAGTTCGTCAAGTCCGCGTGTAAGGGGTGCACCATTATCAGAATAACGCAAAATAGCATCTCTATTTGCTATGTTAGCATGTTGCATACTCATTCTTATTGCTGTAAATGCCTTATTCACATCTTCAACCTTTAAGGGTTGATGGCTATTCGTAAGTTCATCAAACTCAACATCAGCAAGATGATTAGAATATGTAGGATCATTTCTTAATGCATGGATAAATTCTCTGCGTAAAGCGATATTTGCTTGTGCCTCTTTTGAAGTTCTTGAAGATGTTGGTTTAAACTTTCCTGAGGTCAAATCATTTTTATTTATCTGAACAGCATTTTCAAGATTGTGATTTATTCCAATCTGAATAAAAGAATCTAATGTAATTGGCATAATTTCCTCATTTTTTTTTGGGTTACAAGAAAAATTTCATATAAAAACGCAAGAAAAGTTCTCAGCATATGTAAAATTAGTAAAACTACTGTAATTATCACACTAATTTGAGCAAAAGTCAATTCATAATTTCAAGGAGTGAAATTGATAAGGCTTATTTTTTTCTTGTATAAATTCTAATAGAATGCTAGTTTTTAGTACAAATTCAATTGGAGTGTACAATGAATAATGATGTTTTTGAAAAATTAATGAAAAAAACTGCCTCACTACTTGGAAATGACAATTATGAATTAGAAGACTGTAATAATGCGCTTATAGGCTTAGATGATACACTTTTGAGCTTTCAATATCTTAGCGAAGCCGACCAAGTTCTCCTCTATGCCAATATTTTAGAACTACCCAAACAAAAACTTGAAGCCTTTTATCAAAAACTTTTGGAAGGTCAATTCTTTTTTAATAAAACACAAGGCTTTACCTTAGCTATAAACAAAGATTTTGACATTGTCCTTTTGCAAGCAATCATTCCTATGCGTACAGTAGATGAAAATACTCTCTTGCAAATTATGGAAAACTTTATGAATGTTGCTGATTACTGGAGAGAAGAGCTAAAATCATTTTATGAGGATAATACAAGTCATGAAAAAGAGTTTACTCCTACACCAACAGACACTATGTTACGCGTGTAAAAGAGAGGAGATATGACTTCTATTATATCAAATATTAAAAGCAGTTTAATAAGCCATTCACAAGCTCAAACAACTACTCTAATAGGGCATACGGGAAAGGCAGTTGGAAGATTTAGAGCTTTTTTCGCCACAAAAAACGAAAAACGTCAAGCTATTGATGCTTTTGCTCAAGAAATAAGACAAAAATACGGCGATAGATTTGCTGATCAAACCATGAGAAGCACACTCTCTAGACTGCGTGAGAATGGCTCTTCTCTAAAGCTTATCACTGCAAGACAAATAATTTCAGACGCAAAAGCTTTCAAACAAAATGAATTTGAAGCTAATTACAATAAAATTCACTATTGTAAGCTTATTTCTGATCATTCGTGCACTGAATTGAATAAATTTCTTGATCCAATGCTTGAAAAAAAATCTCTGCACATACCTAAAGCCACAAAAGAACGCTTGCTTCTTGACTTGCATAAAGAAGTGATGAGCCATGTGAAAATTGGAGAAGACGACCCTTATAAGGCACTAAATTCACTACCTTATGAATCAAAAGAAATTGAAGCTATGATTCAAAAAACGTCTACTTTTCAACATATCATAAACAATGCAAACAAATATCAAAATTAAGGAAATTTATGAAAAAAACACTACTCTATTCCGCTCTTGTATGTTCAGTATTAAGCAATTCTTTTGTATATGCCAACGAACTTAACGAGGCTACGTCTAATAATAATTTTTCAAAAGTCGAACAATTGTTAAAAAATGGAACTGATATAAACTCAGTTGACAACATGGGCGATAGCGCACTTCACTATGCAACAACTTATGCACATCTTGAACTCGCCGCATTTCTTATAAAAAATGGAGCGAATGTTAATGCAAAAAACAATTTTGGCACTAGCCCGATTATGAATATTCTTCCAAGTGCAAAACCAGCTATAACCACGCTGCTTATTGAAAATGGGGCTGATGTCAATGCGCAAAATGATGAAGGCTCTACTGCTCTTATGAGTGCCGTTCTTAAAAACGATGAAATAGTTGATATTCTTTTAGCAAATGGCGCAAAAGTAAATCTTCAAAGTAGTGATGGAAGTACAGCACTAATGTCTGCTACAGCCTTTGGCATGACTTCCTCTATACAAAAACTTTTAGATAAAGATGCTGACCCGAATCTCCAAAACAATGAAGGGCAAACAGCTTTGTTTCTCTGTCTTTATGTTCCTGCTGGAGGAGTTGAAGCAGCAAAATTGCTTTTAGAAAATAATGCAGACCTTAGCATCAAAGATAAAGCCGGAAGAAATGCGCTTGATTTTGCGCTTGAAACAACAGATGTTCCAGAAAATAACAGACTAGAACTTATTGAATTTTTCAAAAATTATAAATAAGAATTTATTCACTTTTTTCATCACCACTTACACAAAAAGCAAACATAGTTATATCATCAGAAGCAGGGGCACTCTCTCTAAAAGAAAGGACAGATCTATAAAGATTTGCAATTAAATCTTTTGGCAAGAGGTGCCCTTCTTCTTTGAGAAAATCAACAAGTCTTTCTTCTGAATAAAGACTATTCTCTTCATTCATTGCCTCTGTTATACCATCAGAAAAAGCTATAAAAGTTTCATCTTTTTCAAGATTTTCTATAAATGATGGATATTCAATATCTTCAAAAACTCCAACAATAGGGCCGCTTATTGCCTCAATACGGCGTACATTTTTTGTCTTTTGATTTACAATATAAGGTTGACAATGCCCGCAATTCACATATTCTATCTGCCTTGAGCTAGGGTCATACAATGCAATAAGTAGTGTGACAAACATATTTGATTCATTGTGCGCAGCAAGCATTGTATTGATGTTTTCAACCGCTTTTACAATATTACTTTCCACACTAAATGCATATCGAATCAGCGTTACTGTCATAGACATAAACAATGCCGCAGGTACACCTTTACCCGAAACATCACCGACAATAAGAGCATATTTGCCATTTTCAAGCTTGATATATTCGTATAAATCGCCGCCAACTTCTTTTGCAGGTTGAAGATAAAATGCTGAAATAATTTCATCATTATTAGGAGCATTTTCAGGTGAATCAAGTATATCCATCTGAATATCTCTAGCAGCATCAAGCTCACCTTGCATACGCTCCTTAATTGTCGTAGTGTCTATCAGATTTGAAATCTGCATAGAAAGCTCATTTGTAAGAAGTTTGAAGTTATTTGTCAAAAGTCCAATCTCATCATTACTTTCTGTTGGCAAACTTTCTGCGAATTTTTTTATTTCCTTAGTGCATGAAATATCAAGTTTCCTCAGATTTTTAACTTTATCTGTAAGCTCTACAAGGGGTTTTATAATTTTTCCCAGCATAAGCAAGCTCACAAAAAGCGCAAGTGCAAAAGCTATAATGCAATATGTGAGTAATGTGGTCACTAAATCTTTGCCAGGTGCTTTGAGAGAAGTGTACGAGTCTGCCAAAAGCATTGACCAACCAAGAGCCTTAAGATAGCCCGTTTGAACAAGATATTCTTCGCCTCCAATTTCTAAATTCTCTTTGCTTACAGCATCTGTCGTTCTGCTTATTTCAAGAATTTGCTCAAACAATTCCATATCATACAATCTTCCGCTTGAAGCAAGCAAATTGTTCTCATCATCAACAAGAGCAATGAAAGAGTTCTCAAGAAGATTTATATCATCAAAGCGCTTTTGCACATTTGCTACAATATTTTCAATGGCTTTTCTTTCAGATTCTTGAAAATCATTAATTGTCATATAACTGATGATAACACCAGATTTTTGCAAAACTTCAGTAGATACAGGAAAGAAATAAAAAAGAATATTTTCCTTAATTCCATTTCTATCAAAAGAAAATGAAGCAAATTCGCCTTTAATATTAAGGTTGTCAGGATTGAGTAACTCTTCAAAAGTTCTGCCTTTTATATCTTTTTCTTTTGTATCAACAAAGGAAAGAATTTCTTCTGATTCAATTTCTTGATTAACAACTACTAAGGCTGAATGAACGGAAGAATTATTAGAATTATTTAAAAATGAAAGAATAAATTGCTCTTTTTTATTAGCCTTAATATCTTTTTCAGAAAGCATTATATCAATACCACTTTCCAAGGTTTTTACATATTGAAGAATGATGTTTTTGCGTGAAATCACCTCTTCTACTTTAGAATTCAGATTATTTATATATTCATCTGTAATATTTCTAAATTCATTCTCAAGCAGCATATCAACATAAAATATCTGTGCTTCTAAAGCCTTTTCACTTACATTTTGGTATGTTATATATAAAACTGGCGTAGAAACAAAACAGCTTGATATAATAAGAAGAATGATAAGCTTATTTCTTAATTTCATTTTTTCCCTCACCCTCTAGGGCTATATCGTCATTTTTTAAAGTTATATTATAAATCTTGAATAAATCTTAACACTTCTGCTACAGGCCCAATTAAATCTTTTGGTATATAAGCATTTTCCGTTCCTGTTTCAAATAAAGCTCTAGCTAGTGGCACATTTCTCATAACAGGAATTCCTTCTTGCTTTGCAACTTCTATCATTCTTTGCGCAAGTGCGTCTTGTCCTTTTGCAAGAATTTTTGGTAAAGGTGTTTTATCTTTATCGTAATCAATTGCAATTGCAAAGTGTGTAGGGTTTGTGATTAAAACTTTTGCTTTTCTAGTATTTCCTAAGGTGTTTTGAGAAAGCATTTCTTGATGTAATTGTTTACGCTGACCTTTCACTTGTGGGTCACCTTCACTTTCCTTATACTCACGTTTCACTTCGTCTTTTGTCATCATATTTTGTTTTGTAAACTGGAAACGCTGATAAACATAATCAGCGGCAGCTATAAGACAAAAAACTGCTGCAGATTGTATAAGCATATCACCTATTGCAACGCCTATGACAGACAAAACACTCTCTATTGTGCTCGAAGGAAGTTTGAATAAAAGAGGAAATATACTTTCAAAAACAAGATAAACTACATAACCTATAGCAAAAAGTTTGATAAAGTTTTTTAAAAGTTCCACCACATTTTTTACTGAAAATACTTTTTTAAACCATTGTGAAGGGCTTAAATTACTCAATTTTGGCATAGCTCCTTCAGGCGCGAAAAGCACACCGACTTGCCCTAAATTTGCAATCAGGCTTGTCAAAATCACAATTCCCACAAAGGGTAAGGTGAGTAAAACCATATAAGAAGTAACAGAAAAAAAAGCAAGAGGTAAGGCTTCAGCAAAGGGTCTATTCATCACTTGAAAAGGAATTTCAGACATTTCAAGCAAATCATTATAGATCGATGAGCCCATCGACAATAGATAAAGCGCAACTGCAATTGTTGTAAAAGCAGAAGGAATATCTTGACTTTTTGCTACTTGCCCCTTTTGCCTCGCGTCTCTTAATCGCTTTGCCGAGGGCTGTTCGGTTTTTTCATCACTCATCTTTTCTTACCTCTGCAATAATCCTTCAAGATTGCGAACAAAGCCATTCACATCTTCATACAATTGTGGCATAAGTGCGAGCATAATGACATAGTAAAAGCAAATAAGAAAACTTGCAAGTCCACTTTTTATTGGCATTGCAAGCACGTACACATTTAATTGTGATGCAAAACGGTTGACTAAGCCTAATGAAACATCAGCCAATAAACATGCAACTGCAATAGGCGCAGAAAGTAGGAGCATATTAAGGAATAACCAGCCAAGTTTTTCTGCAAAGAAAAGTGAAAGACTTATGTCTATATTAAAGGCAAATAATTCTGTGGGCGGAAAGATAAGATATGTAGAATAAATTAATGACAAAAAAGATAAAAAACCACCAGTAGCGAAGAATAAATAGGTGATACTTTGAAAAAACAAAGAGCCTGTAGGCGTGGTTGATTCGCCGCTTGAAATATCTGGCCCTTCCGCTTGCGAAGCTCCTCTTTGGTTATCAATAAAAAAGCCAGCGCTTTGCACTGCCCAAAAAAGCAAAGCACCAAGATAGCCGATTAAAAGACCTAAAATCACTTCTTTAATCATGATTGCAATAAATTCAAGTGTCATGACTATATTCAGGCTTTCAATAGCAGGCAAGGTTGATACAACATAATTATGCAATATCATATACATTGAGCCTACCATTACCAATTTAAGTTGCCCTGTCACAACAGCAGAGGCAAAAAATGGGGCAAGCATCACAATAGTAAACAATCGTGGCATACCCAATAATATAGCTACAGCGTGTTGATAAAGATTTAAATAGGTAATAAGCTCTTCTATCATAAGATGCCTCTATTAGAGCAAGTAAAAACTATCAAATATTTCAGTTCCATAGCGCAAGAGTTCTTGTCCTATCCAACCACCCATAAGAAAAAGAGTGAGGGCAACAGCTATGAGTTTGATACCAAAAGTAAGGGTTTGTTCTTGTAATTGCGTCACTGCTTGAATAAGGCTTACAAGCAAACCAATAACCGAGGCTACAATAATGGGCGGCATTGAAAGCATAAGCACCAAATACAAGGCTTGAACAGCTAATTCAATTGTTCCGTCCATAGTTTATATCCCAATACGCGCTAAAGGTTGCACTGTAATTTCAGGGCTCAATTCTTGATAAGATAAGACTGAAAGCCCATAATGCTCAGTTTCAATAAGCCTACGAACATATCTTCTAATATCCATACTTGCCATAACAACAGGTTTTTGTTGATATTTAGTATAATCACCTGCAGCGTCAGTAAGTTTTTTCAGAAAAACTTTTGTTATTTCATTATCTAAAGCAAGAAATGCACCGGCTGAAGTTTGACGTATAGCCTTACGTATTGTTTCTTCTAAATTAGGATCAAGCAAAATTGCAGGAAGCATATTCTGCCCTTTTGAATAGGAATAGGAAATCTGTCTTTTTAAAGAAGAGCGTACATATTCTGTGAGCATGACTGAATCTTTTTCTTTTTGTGCCCATTCTATAAGAGCTTCAAGAATAGAGCGTAGGTCACGTATAGAAACTTGCTCTTGTATAAGTCTTTGGAAAATTTCAGCAATTTTTTGCACAGGCAATAATCTGCTTGCTTCTCGTACCAAATCAGGCGCTTGCACTTCCATTTTATCAAGCAAATATTTTGTTTCTTGCATACCTAAGAAAAGTGAGGCATGGCGTGAAAGCATGAATGAAAGATGATATGCTAAGATTTTTGAATGGTCCATACATGATAAACCAGCCTTTTCAAGCAATTCTTGGTTTTCTTGTGGCACCCATATACTTTCTAAATCAGGTAAAAATTTATCAGTCACACGCGCGTCAACACCAAGCATTTTTAGATTATCTACATTTTCATTAACAATAACACTATTTTTCTCAAGATTACCACCAGACATAGGAACTTCATTGATAAAGAGCATATAGTTCAAGCCTGTGCTTTGTGTAACACGCAGATTAATCCCAGGAAAAGGCACACCTAAATCAAAATACAGTAATCGACGAAGATTTGCTAATTCGGCATTGAGATTGTCATAATTCAAGCTCGCGCTCAATTCATCGGAAACATCTAAAATAATGGGTACTGTAGGCAGAAATTCGTCTTGTTGTGTATTTGTCCTTGCTGCCTGTTTTGACTGTATGGTTGGTGACATCACCTTTTTTAAATCGCCCTTTGTGTCTTTTTCTTCAGGAGCTTTTGCAAGTTTTTCAAGAAGTAAAGCAAAAATTATTAAGGTAGCAGCCAAAGTAAAAAGTTGTGGTTTTGGAAAACCAGGAACAAGAGCAAATAAAAACACCATTATACCAGCCATTTTAATAGCTTTTGGCTGAGCAAAAAACTGTCCACCAACTTGCCCACCAATATCTTCATCAGAATCGCCTGAACGAGTGATTAAAATACCAGCTGAAATAGCAATAATGAGTGAAGGAATTTGTGAAACTAAACCATCGCCTATAGTAAGAATACCATAAAGCTGTAAAGCTTCACCTGCTGTAAGGCCATTTTGAGTGATGCCGATAACTGTGCCACCGACAATATTCACCACGGCAACAATCATGCCTGCAATACTATCGCCTTTAACGAATTTCATCGCGCCGTCCATAGCGCCATACATCTTACTTTCTTGGCTCACCCTATCACGACGTTTTTGCGCTTCTTCCATATCAATAACACCAGCGCGCATATCAGCATCTATTGACATCTGTTTGCCTGGCATAGCATCAAGAGTAAAGCGAGCGCCAACCTCAGCAACACGTTCAGCACCTTTTGATATAACCATAAATTGTACTATAGTAAGAATCAAGAATACTACAGCACCCACAACAAAATTACCACCAAGGGCAAATTCACCAAAAGTATAAATAATTTCACCAGCATCAGCCTGTAAAAGAATAAGCCTTGTTGTTGTGATATTGAGTCCAACACGAAATAATGTTGTGAATAAAAGCATGGTTGGGTAGGCAGAAAAATCAAGCGCTGTCTTTACATACATACTCATCATAAGCATTAAAAAAGATAAAGCCATATTTACGCCAATAAGAGTATCAACAACAGGTGTTGGTAAGGGCATAATCATAAGGGCTATAACAAGTATCACCAAACCAACAAGAGCTAGATCACTATGTTTTGCAGTTGTACCTACAATTTGTTTTGCTTTAGTTATTACATTCATAAATTATCTTGCTATTAAGTTATAGTATTGTTTTATTGCAGCTTTTGATTCTTCATGTCGTGAACTTTGCCATAAACATTCTGCACGAAGTAAATAAAAGTAGGCCTCGTCGGATTTTAAAGTTCTCTCGCTTATGGCATTTCGAATATACTCAAGCGCAGTTTTATACTCTTTTTTACGCGTATAAACAAGAGCAAGATTTTTGTAAAGCCATATTTTTTGTTTCATTGTATCTGCAAGAACCAAGAGAGCGAGAAAAGATTTTTCCGCTTCATCATTTCTTCCCATACGCAAAAACATATATCCTAAAGAGGAAATACTTTGAAATTCTTCTGTGCTTATTGTTTCCATTGCTCTACCTACTTTATACGCTTTTCCGCTTATCCGCTGATCATGAGATTTGTATATGCCTGTAATAATTCTTTATTTGCAAGCATAGGCTTAATAATTTCATTAAGAAAATTTTTTACATCTGGCTCTTCATTACCTTGGTATTTATCGTGAAAATCTGCTATAACTTTATTGAAAATATCAGGACGTAAAACCTCACCATCACCTACTTCAGGAGCTAAAAATTTTTCCATAGAAGCTGTAATGTTTTCAAGATTGAAATGCTCAACAACAGCAAGTTCTTTTGCCGCAGTTGAAGCTAAAGGTTTTGCGCTTGGAATATGACTTTGCACATTTGGAAGTAAAAAATCCTGTATACCAACAGAATGATTAAACAAATTTACTTTAGACATAGTCTACCCTTTAAGCCTTTTACTTTGTTCTATAAGAAAAACAAAAGCATTTTCAATGATCGCAGCACTGAGTGCAGTATGCACAAAGCGTGTCAAAAATAAAGCTTTATCATCATAAAAACCAGTAAATAAAGGAAAAGCATGATTATGTCTATAATGACTCAATTCAAGCACACGTTCAGCCATTGCTCCTTCATAAGGCGGAACAGGAATTGTGAGATATAGCAAAAGTTCATTCTCAGTTTTCTCTAATGTAAACAGGCTTTCATCTTCTAATTGAAGTGCAGCTATGCCTTTATCATTTAATGAAAAACTTGGCATATCAAGCCTTGCTGCAAATTCCGATATCGCATTTTCTATCATAATGATTCCACCTTATTCCATGCTCATAAGCCATTCGTCTTCTTTTTCAACAGCTCTATCTAAAGAAGTTTGAACAGCGTCAATCAATTTATTTCTCTCTTGATCAGCGTCAAATAATGTGCTTGAAAACTTCTTCACACAAGCAAAAAGTTCTTGTAAAAACATCACTTCTTCTTGAGGATTAGAGAGCTTATATTCATTCATTACTGAATCAATATTTGAAGAAGACAAATACACTTCTTTCTTAAGGTTTAAAATTTTACCAAGTAAAGAAAAGCCATCATGCAAAGATTTAATAGAATGAATATCTTCAAGCCTTGTTGCCATTGTATCGCAAAGAGCATGCGCACTTTGGAAAGCTCTAAGTTCGCCAAGTGATCCGCTTATGCTTTCAAGCTGCGTTTTCTCCATGCTTG
The DNA here is from genome assembly GCA_964369165.1 of uncultured Desulfovibrionaceae bacterium. Classification (GTDB taxonomy): domain Bacteria; phylum Desulfobacterota; class Desulfovibrionia; order Desulfovibrionales; family Desulfovibrionaceae; genus CAYJAZ01. Next base: position 10,925 of record CAYJFE010000007.1, read on the forward strand.
ATATTTCACAGGCCAAATCATTGCCTAAAAGCTTATATAAAAAATCAAGTGCAAGTTCTATATCATTTTGATATTTATCATGAATATAGGTATACACTTCAAGTGGTGATTTAAATTCGCTCACACTTTTTGCATATAAATCAATTCCACCTGAGATATTTGCAAAACGTGCATCTTCGGCCTTTGTGATTTCCACCTGCATTGCGGTGACAATCTTGCCTTTTTCTTTTGCTTCTAATTCATCAATAGCATTTTCAATGTCTTTAAGCAAGGAAAATGAAGCATTGTTGCTTTTTAGATCTTTATATACTTCTTGCAATAAAACAAAGGCTTCTGCTGAATTTTCAGATAAATCTTTAGCAAGTTGCATAAGAGTTTGAGAATTATGCATAGACTTAAGAGCTTCAATAGCTGTTTTGAAGTCTTTTACTTTATTTGTAAGATCAAAATGTTTTTGGACTTCTTGGTATCTTTGCACCAAAGGAGAATTTTTTAGTTCTATACTATTCTTTTCTTTGCGTTCAGATAACTCAAATTCATCGGTGGTATCTACGCTAAAAGTCAATTCTTCAGCTGATTGTGCGAGTAAAGACATAGGATCATTTACCTGCTTTACATTAAAGCCCATCAATTTGCCACTTGCCTGCGAACTAGCCTGAGATTGATTTGTCGTGTATGCGTGCGTGCCAATCGTATGATTTTGTACATTTAAATCAGCTGCCATAGAGTATCTCCAACTTTATATGTATTATAAACACTATATGTAAAAAGCTTGTCTAGTTGTATTTCTAAGTTATGAAAGCTTTAAGAAATAACGTTAAAGTATGTTTTTATTAGAATGCACTTAAAATATATAAAGAGCAAGTTTTTTCTCAATAAATTTTCAAACTTTCCAGTTTTTCAATTAAAGAAATATCTATTTGCACACAAAAAAAACTTGTTTCTTCAAATGAGTTATGCTATTATAAATAAAAATGATTTTTACAACTTTACCATATTGATTTTCTGATTTTAAAGATTTTTATGGTATACCCTGACAGGTATAAAATGGAACCAACAAAATAGGAGAAATTTATGTCATCAATAAACACTGATTCAAAGAGCTCAATCATCAATCAATTAGAAGATTCCTTCAATCTTGGGCCAACCTCAAGTATACAATTAGAATTTGCTAAATTGCAATTAGCATTGAGCACAATGTCAAAAGAAGCTGCACTTGAGCAAATGGAACTTATCGAACAAGCCCAAGACGAGCAAGCAAAAGTTTCAGCAATGCTGCAAGAAGCAAGACAATTACAAGCCGATGCTAAAGCAAGTGGAAAGTGTACAAGAATGCCTTCTGAGATGGAAGACTATATGGATCAAAATGGCTTAGCATATGATAAAAAAGGAAATGACAGCATACACCACGACGATGAATGGGATATAGCAATCCAATCTCTTCAATCACAACTTGATCAAATCGGAACAAATACCCAACAAATCATGGTGCTTATAAATGATTACATGGGGCAATACAATTCCTATCTTCAAGGCGCAAATACTTCAATCACGCAATCAAACCAAGTTTTACAAACTCTTGCTAGAGGCTAGAATCTGTTTACAAATACTAATTTTTCCAAATTAAAAGGAGTTTATTATGGCATTTACTCAAGATGATATAAACAAACAAAATGCTGAAATTGAACAAATCAAAGCAAGCTTACTCTCTCTTCAACAGCAAGAAGAAGAAATCATGAAAAATTGTGGCTTCCAAGCAAAAGATTTAGTAATTGACTTTAGCTCTCTTTCACAAGAGCAAAAAAATATCGTTGCTTATGCAAAAAGCGAAGCCGAAAAATTTTCTTCACAAGCACAAACTAAAACGAGTCAAACTTCTACTGTAAACAGACGTAGAAATGTCATTACTGGCTAATATATTTTCTCTAACTTTCCTATTGAAAATATAAATATTATAACAAGGAGTTGTTATGTCTGCGATATTATCTGAAGTAGAAAAAGAAGAAATTGAAAAAACAATAGAGCTATTAGCAAGTGGCAAAACAATAGGCGAATCTCTAGGCGCAAGTAAGAATGCTATAGAGGCAGTGTATGCGCTTGCCTATTCATATATGCAAGCAGGAAATTATGATGATGCCAAAAACCTCCTTGTCATGCTCACCCTCTATAATCATAAAGATGCACGCTTTTTTATAGCACTTGGATCTTGCTTGCAGATGCAAAACGATTTTCTTTTAGCTGTTGAAGCTTTTTATGCTGCTATTATATTGACAAATGCAAAAGACCCACTTCCTATCTATCAAGTTGCTGTGTGCAGTTTGAAATTAGGAAACAAAGAAGAAGCTATCTCATTACTTGAAGCCGTTGAACATATAGACGAAAACAGTAACAATGGTCAAATTATTAAAAAAAGCATAGAATTGCTAAGTTTTTTAAAAAGTGAGTAAACTATGTCGACAAGCATTACATCAAACAAACTAGAGAGCCAACAAACAAATATCACGGCTTTTGATCCAATTGCTTTAGCGAGTCAGAAGAATACTGCTCTCACACAAGAACAACTCTCCTTGCTCACCTCATTTTTTTCTACTACGCCAAGTGGTCTTAGCGGAACAAAGCCAAAATTACAAATGCCTTCATTAGCTGACACAAATGCACTCACAGGTTCTACCACAATACAAACAAGTGCTTTATCTTTAGAATCTTTAATGAGTGCACTAAACTTTAACGAAAGAAAACAAGCCGTTCGTGATGGTCTTGAATCTATTGAAGCACGAGGTAAAGAAAAGGCTGAACTCAATCAAGAAAGGATTCAGGCTCTTCAAGAAAATCTTGCAAAAGAAAATTCACCCGCACAAAAATTCCTTAAAGCATTTCAAATTATAGGTGTTATAGTATCAACAGTTGCCTCCCTTTGTATTGCAGGTGCAAGCATTGCAAGCACTGCCGTTTCAGGAGGAGCAACCGCGGCACTTGTTGTTGGATCTGCTTTAATGGTAGCTTCTTCTATAAATTCTTTGGTTTCTATTATTTCTGATGGAGAACATAGTATAAGTGCAGCTATAGGAAAGGCCGCAGAAGGCAGTATGAGTCCAGAAGCCGCTAAATGGCTAGGCGTTGCCGTTGAACTTTCCATCAGCATAGCAGGTATGGTTTGTTCCTTAGGTGGTTCTATTGCTACAGGAGCAAAAGAAATTGTCACTTCTGGTACAAAACTTCTTAATACTACCATCAAAATTTCTACTCTTGCCGCAGCAGGGGCGACAATGGCAACAGGCGGTACACAAATTGCCCAAGCTGTTATAGACAAAGAAATTGCTGATAATCAAGCCTTTATGAAAGAGCTTGAAGCTATCTTGCTTGCAATTCAAAATGCTGACGATAGAGATTTAGACTTTGTTCAAAGTCAAATCGAACTTTCAAATGCACTATTAGAAAGCCTCAACTCTATTGTTGCAACCAACAATCAAGCAAATACAGCTATAATGACAGCCACACCAGCAATGGCTTAAATTTCAAAGAAAGGATAAAAATATGTCCGACTTATCAATTTCCAATAAAAATTATACTTCTCAATCACAAGACATTAATGCGCCTCAAGAGCGTATGATTCCTGTAACACTAACAGAAGCTCTCACTCAAGAACAATTGCAAGCTCTACAGTTGAATAAACCAAGTGATACTTTGATGACTATGCCAATGCAAGAAATTGATATGAGTGAATTAGTCGCACTTCCTACACCAGGTGCTGCTATGATGCAAATGATTGTTGACAGCTCGGCTGAGTCAAAAAAAATCAATAGAATGCTTGCTTACGAACAAGGAATGCTTACAGTTGATTCCATAAAGGCTGAAGCGCAAGAAATACGTGAAAATGCCGCTTTGCAGCTCGCTCTAGGTATTACTTCAGGCGTGCTCACAATGGCTTCAGGTTTAGCAGGAGGCCTTATTGCAACAAACAAGGTTCCTTTTTTGGGTGATGTTATGAGCAAGCTTGACTCTACTCAGCTTGCCTCAATCTCACAATCCGTGCAAAACCTCATGGGAGGCGCTGGCAAGATAGTGGATAGTGGCGCATCGTATGCTAATTCTGTGAGTCAAGCTGTGCAAAAAGATCTACAAGCCGATGCAGAAAAAGCAAGAATTGAAAGAGAAGCTCTCAATTCCTATATACAAGCATTTTCTGAGCTTATCTCTAAAGCTTTAAGTACAATGGACTCCATACAGCAAAATACAAACCAAGCCAGAACTAAAATTATGGGCTAAGCACATTATAAAGGAATTGCTATGTCAAAGCAAGAAGCTGATTTTACAAAAGAAGAAATTGATAGAATGATAACAGCTCTTTCACAAGGGCACACTATAGCGACAGTCACAAACTTCAAGCAAGACGATCTTGAAAGAATGTATAACTTAGCTTACAACTACTATTCAAGCGACAATTACGCTCAAGCTGAACCTATTTTCAAACTTTTATCACTTTACGACGCTCTTGACCCACGCTTTAGTTTAGGGCTTGCAGGTTGCTATCAAGCGACAGGAAATTTTGAAAGAGCTTTGGAAATATACCAATTAGCTGCTGCTGCAAGCGGTTTAAACGATCCTACTCCGCTCTACTATGCCTCAATTTGTTTTATAAATCTTGGCAAAACAGAGGAAGCTATTGCAGGCCTTGAAGGAGCATTAGCCTTTGGTGATACTAATAAGTATACTGACGTGAGGAAAGCGGCAAAAGATTTATTAGGTATTTTAATGCATACATCTAACAATCAAGCAACTTCTTAAAATGAGTATAAACTATGCCCTCATTTAATGATATCATAAAAGACATACAGCTTGAAACAAAATGGCAAAGCCCTTTTGTTAATTCTCATAATTTCACCTGCTTTACTTTACTTGGGAAAATGGGGGAAGAACTAGAACTGCAATTTTTTGCACTAAACGATTCTACTCTTCTCATGCAGGTGCATTTAGAAAAATTGCCTACTGACACATATGAAAAGAATGCTCTTATCAAAGACTATGCAAAAAAACAAGTAAGTGCTTGTAAAACAAGAGCTTCAATCTTAACGCTTGACAATAACTACTTTAGTTTATACAAAAAAGTTAGTATGCAAAATAGTTTTGATAGTATAACAGAACTCAATAGCTTTTTAAAAGATGTTGACTGGTGGTTACAAAAAGAAAATAGCAATTATAATAACCCCTTCTCTTTTTCAATGTCATGGAATAAGTAACTCAAAACAAGGTGATTCACTTGTTTAAAAAAATTATTATTTCACTTATATTTGTGCTTTCTGCCTTTAATGCTTTTGACGCTTACGCACTTGATGGGCAAAAGCCTTTTGCATATTATGCTGAAAATCAAGAAATCACAACAGTTTTGAGTGCTTTTGCAGGCCATCATAATCTCACGCCTAATTTTAGTTCTCAAGTTACAGGCTCAATCAGCGGTAAATTTGAGAATATACCTTCTGCTGACTTTTTAGAAAGCATGAAACAAGCTTTTGGGATTGATTGGTTTGAACTTGCTGACGTACTCTATTTCTATAATCAAGCAGAAATTCAAAAAACATTTATCAGCTCTAAAGTCATACCTGCACAAGAACTTGTGTCTATGCTCAAAGCTTCCTCTATTGTATCAAGCAATCTTCCAATCAAAGTAATGTCTCAAGATATGCTTGTATTGAGCGGACCTCCAACATATCTTGCACAAGTTCAATCTGCCATACACGCCTTTGAATCCGCACAAATTTCTAACTTCACAATGGAAGTTTTTCCCCTAAAATACGCATGGGCAGATGATATCACTGTCACAAGTATGGATACGCAAATCACAATACCTGGTGTTGCAACTATTTTACAAGCCATGGTAACAGGTTCAAATATAACTGCTACGCAAGTCACGCAACTGCCAAGTGCGGTTGATCCTCTTTTAGGACAGGGCTTGTCTTCTGTTGGCGCTCCTCAGCCAGTTGCAAGCACAAGCTCGCCCACTCAAAGTCAAGCACAACAAGCAATCGCAAATCCTGTCAGTATTATTGCTGATCCAAGGGTAAATTCTGTCATCATTACTGATGCTGCTTATAGAATGAATTACTATAAAAAAGTAATTGAAGATCTTGACAAGCCAGTAGAACTTGTTGAAATTCACGCCGCCATTGTCGATATTGATAGTGATTATAACAGAAATCTTGGCATTAGCTTTCAAGGCGGGGCAGAACTTGGAAATGACACTTCTATGAGCGGAAGTTCTGGTACTGCAGGCATTACTCCTCCTACTCAAACACCAGGCAGTATTCTTTCGAGTGGCCTTAGCCTTTCTACTCTCTATTCCTCAGGGGTGGATTTTTTTCTCGCGCAAGTTGAGGCTTTAGAGGAAGATAATAATGCGCGCATTCTTGGAAAACCCTCAGTGCTGACTATGGATAATATTCAGGCAACTCTTGAAAATACAAGCACTTATTACATTCAAGTAGCTGGAACAGATGTTGCTGACTTATTCAAAGTAGAATCAGGAACTATTCTAAAAGTTACTCCACATATAATAAATAATTCAGACGGAAAACAGAGCATTAAATTAGTTGTCAATGTGCAAGACGATCAAGGTGACGATTCCTCAAGCACTGCTGTTGGCGCATTACCTCCTATCAAACAAACAAAAATCAATACACAAGCCATTGTAAATGAAGGGCAAAGTCTGCTTATTGGTGGCTATTATTACGAGCAAGCAAGTGATGGCGACAGTGGTATTCCTGGTTTGAAAAATATTCCTTTACTCGGAAACCTCTTCAAATCAAGCTCAAAAGTCACGAAAAAAATGGAAAGACTTATTCTCATCACACCTCGTATCGTCTCCCTTGATGAAAAGTATGAAGTGCCTGAAAGGGTGAATGTTGAAGAGTTCAGTCGTGATGCTACGCAAGCTGATTATAAAGAAAGAGTTCCACAAGTTAAAACAGGTTCGGGCTGTTCAAAATCGCCTCAACCAGAAAATCCATAGGTGCTATAAAAAATATGAATGAAACAGCAATCTACCTTTATATTTTTTCTGGCCCACACCTTGGAGCCAAAATTGCACTCCCATTAGGCAGCCATAGTATCGGTTCTGATGAGAATGCGGATATACAACTTTATGCCCAATCAAGCAGTATCGACTTTGCCATAGCTCCTAGGCATGCACTTATTTCTGTCACTCAAGATGCCACTAATAACATCAAGGTGCATATTGAAGCTATTGATGGTGTGGTGTATAAGGAAGATCAAAGAAATAGACAAGAAAGTTTTGACCTTGAAGCCTCAACAATCTTTTACCTTTCTGCAACTTGTATGCTTTGGAATTATCCAAATGTAAAACAAGAAAGTGTTATTCCTAAAATCACACAGCAAACAACTATACCGACTGATGTAGTTGAGAATAATCAGCTAGAAAATGAACAAGATACTGACTCTGCTCCTTTGCAAAATTCTCTGAATTTTGAAGAAGATAGTTCTATTGAGTCAAAAGCAAAAGAAGAAATTCCTAACAAAAATAAAAGTCTTCTAAAAAAGATAATTCTACCAAGCCTTGTTGCTTTTCTCCTTCTTTCTCTAAGCGTATATTTTGAACCTCAAAATGACAATATGGCTTATGAAATCAATTACTTAACAACTAAACTAGCAGAAAATAATATAGACAATATTGAAATATATCAACAAACTATCAATGGGCAAAACAGCATCTTGCTTGAAGGTTATGTTCAATCTGAGGCTGAGCATAAAAAGATTCAAGATTTAGCGCGTACATTGCGCTTTCCTGTCTATCTTTCCTTGCTCGTTCAAGAAGATATTCTCATAGCAACACAAAATTCTTTTATGCTCTTAGGGATCTATCCTTATCTAGAAATGCAAAACTCACAGCTCTCTGTATCCGCTTATATCAAAAATTTACTTGTTGAAGAAGCCGCTTTTTCAGAAGTCAAAAATGAAATAGCAAACTTGCCTCAAATGCAAAGAAAGATAATACATAAAGAAGAACTATCCACACTTATTGACGCAAAGTTTTATGAAAAAAAACTATCCCCACACGAAACAAACTATCTTGATGGCAGTATACATTTTAAAGGGAATTTCGCACATGCTGATATGATTGCAATACATGCCGCAATGAATGAAGTTATTGACAGCATTGGTATTCCGATTAATTATACTATTGTTCATGAATTAAGCCAAAAAAGTCAAGCTTCAAATAAAGATGGAAGTGTCTTTGAGTCCGTAAACTCAAATTCTGTCAATGAACCAAAACAGCAGGATAATGCTTCAAGCAATAATGAGTCCTTAAATTTAGCTGGTTTGAATATAAGTTCAGTAAATGCTGGAGCCATTCCATTTATCACAACGCAAGATGGTCAAAGGCTTTTTGCTGGTGCTTTATTGCCTAATGGATTTACTATAGAAACAATTAATAATGCTCATATTGTACTTCGCAAGGGCTCACAAGTTGTTTCAATAGATCTTGAAAAATAAGAAGAAAAACAAGAGGAGGAATATATTTTATGCAAAATGCGAAAGAATTACTCACTAATGATTATTCTGGTTCAGGAGTAAAAAAACTCAAAGATGAGCTTTTTGAAATGGATCTTGAAGTGAAAGCGAAGATGGATAGTGGCCTTGCCAATGAGGACATGGAAATTGCGAAAAGTTATCGTGAAGCCATTGAACTTGCAAGCCAAAGCATAGAAATTGTATACAACAAATTAAACGCATAAGGAGTTATTTATGTCATCAATTAATACTGGTATTGATATTGGGCAATTATTCAAAAATGGAACAAGCGGTCTTGCCGATGATGGCGCAAAGCTTCAAGAAATGATGGACGGCATTTCATCTAGCGGTGAAGTTGATCAAACACAGCTTTTAGAATTGCAATTTGCTATGGGGCAATACAATGCCAAACTCGAAACTTTGTCTTCAGTGACAAAATCCATTCAAGATATGCTTAAAAGTTTGGCTCAAAGAACTGGTTAATTTCTTTTATGTGCTCCTAAATCAATTTAATTTATTATTTTATGAGGTAATTTTATGGAAATTCTCAATGAATCGCATATAAAAAGATTGCTCGATATAGCCTATACAATTGCACAAAGCGGCCAAATTCAGCAAGCAAATTCTATTTTTGATGCAGTTTTAAAAGATAAGCCGACACACTCTGTAGCCTTAATAGGTAAAGCACTCACACTTATTATGACAGATAAGTTTGTAGAAGCAGAAGAAGGACTAAAAAAAGTTCTTGAAGCAAATCCTAAAGACAGTGAAGCCTCTGCCTTACTTGCTTTAAGCTATTTTCTAGCTAATGAAGAAAATAAAGCAAAGGAAATTGCGCAAACAGTTTCTGACACATCTACCGATGCCTATGCATTGGCACAAGGACTTCTCGCTGAAATAAGGTAAAGCTATGAGCATGCTTGAATCTAAACTTCTTTCAGCTCTTGCAAATCTTGGAAATGCCGCAGGAAGTGAACTTGTAAGCAATGGTGTGCTTTCTGCGCCTGATGAGCTAGTAAAAGCATTTGAAGAAGCTATGCAAGGCATTGATATGTCTATGAATCAAGAAGCAAACAATGCATCTACAAATCAAGATAGTAGCCTCTCTTCAAATGATAACGATATTCTAAAAGGGCCAGCAGAAGAAGTTCCATCACTTAACCTAGATAATCAGCAAGTAGAAGTTGATGGGTTAAACCATGCTCAACAAATAGAAAATTCAACAGAAGCTCAAAACATAGATTGGCAAAATTCATCCTCAAGTAGCCAAGATTTCACTTTCGATAGAAGTCAACAAGCGCAAGTGAATCAACATGAAAATATAGCCAATATATCAAATGATAATAAAGTGCAAACAGGTGAGTTAGGGCATGAATTGCAAGCAATACTTGAAAAACTAGCGCAGCCAGGAGCTAATTTGAGCCATTTAGAGCTTTATAGAGCACAGTATATTATGGGTATGCTAAAAACGCAGGCTCAAACAGGAATGAAAATATCGCAAGGTATTTCGCAAGGTCTAGAATCAGCTCTCAAGCAAAATGGCTAGCTAAACTTATAAATACGATTATGAATAGGGTGTGAGATTATGAAAAAATTAAAAGCGTGTTTAATTATACTCTGCTTAATGTTAACAGCTTGTAATAGTATAGAAATTTATACTAATCTCAGTGAAGAACAAGCAAACCTCATGCTCTCAACTCTTTTAAAGCGTGGAATTGAGGCTGAAAAAATTTCTTTAGGTAAAACTGGCTATGCCGTTACAGTTGATGCCAATCAGATGGTACAAGCCTTGGAAATTCTAAATGAAAATTCACTGCCTCAAGAAGATTTTCAAAACCTTGGTTCAGTTTTTAGCGGGCAAAGTATGATTGCTTCGGCAAATGAAGAGAAATCTCGCCTAGCTTACGCAATTTCACAAGAACTTTCTGAAACTTTTTCACATATTGACGGAGTTCTCAATGCTAGAGTGCACTTAGTGCTTGCTGACATTGACACCATCAATGATAAAGTGACGGAAGCAAGTGCGGCTGTCTTTTTGCGTCATACAACTGATTCTCCTGTCGTGAACATGGTTTCAAAAATCAAAGAAATAACAGCAGGCTCTGTGGCTGATTTAAAAGTCGAAAACGTAGCTGTTATGCTTGTTCCTTCTAGAGATATTGTCACCGTGCCAACCCTTGCTACAAATCAAAGCAATACTTTCTTTACTTCAACAGGTAAACTAAACTTTAGCTTTATCACACTTGCTGCAGCTTTTGCTCTTATTTTCAATATGATTATACTTTCTATCCAATTTCTTTATAGAAAGAAAAAGAATAAAGACCAAAAGGAAGATAATGTCTAATGCAAAAGGATTTTTTTTACGAAATCATAAAGTATAAACCCTTGCTCTTTAAAAAAATTATTACTAATTATCAAGAGCAAAAGCTTATAGAGCCTTTAAATAAAACATTTGAAGGCTATGAATTTCTTTTAAAAAATCCACGCATAAAAGAAAAGCTTTTAAGCGAACAATCATCTTTTTCACTAGATTATAATTGGGATTTTACTTCTGAAAATAAAAGACTTGCTCTTTTATCAAAAGAAGAATTATCAAAACTTGCACTTGTGTTTGGACTGTGCCTTCACGCCAAAGAAATAGCGCAAACTCTTTCTAAAGATACCATTCAAGCAATAAAAAATGAACTTAGCATTGAAATGTATACTTTTGCACTTGAAAGAGGACAATACAGAATTCCCTATCTCAGTGAAATATTTTCTCAAAAAAACCTGCAATTCTCCTTGCTTGAACGCATAAAGTTGCATGGGCAACTCTGCGTATCTTTCCTTGCTGATTCGTGGAGTGAAGAAGAAAAAGAAAAACTGCCCTCACTCATTACTCTTCAAAATACAGATCAAACTCACTTTTCAAGTCAAGAAATAGAAAGAATACTTTCTGCTCTAAAAAAAATCCTCACAACTGAAATAACAAAAGAGTGGCTACAATGTTTAGACTAATTTCACAAAAGATCCGCATAGCTCCTGGCACAAAAGTCATTAAAGAAAAAGACTATACTCTTTATCTTGAAGCATCTGAAATAATTGCTAAAGCTGAAGAAAGAGCAATGCAAATCGAAAATGATGCCAAGCGTGCTTATGAAGAAAAAAAACAAGAAGGATACGAAGACGGTCTACTTGAAGGCAAGATGGAATATGGCGAGAAAATGCTTGACACTACAATAGCAGCTATAGATTTCCTTGAAGGTTTTGAGGAAAAAATGGCCAAACTTGTAAGTTTAGCTGTGAAAAAAATCATTGGCGAACTCGAAAACGATGAAATTATCTTACGCGTGATAAAAAATGCTCTACTTCAAGTCCATTCGCAGCAAAAGGTTTTATTAAAAATCAGTCCACAAGATGAAGAAAGTGTAAGGAATGCTTTAGGTAAGCTGTCTTCAGCAAGTGATGTAAGTTTTAATTATATTGATATAGTTGTTGATCTACGCATGAATCAAGGTGATTGCGTGCTTGAAAGCGATCTAGGTCTGCTTGATGCAAGTCTTGAAACCCAATTGAAAATATTAGAAAATGCTTTGCTTAAAAAAATAAGGTTGAATTAGCTATGGCATTTGAATATATTGAAGAAATTTTAGAAGAGGCAATACAAAGCACTTCAACCATTGAAGTGAAAGGAAGAGTCGAGCAAGTTGTTGGAACGATTATACGCGCTATTGTTCCAGGCGTAAAAGTTGGCGAACTGTGCATTTTACGCAATCCCTTTGACTCTTGGACTTTGAATGCAGAAGTTGTTGGTTTTATAAAGAATATTGCTCTTCTCACTCCTCTTGGCGACATGCAAGGCATCTCTCCCACCACCGAAGTTATTCCAACGGGCGAAATACTTTCTGTTCCTGTTGGCTATGAATTGCTTGGAAGAGTTATTGACGGCATTGGTAGACCTATTGATGGAGGACCAGCACTAAAAACCCGTCTGACTTATCCTGTCTATGCAGATGCGCCAAATCCAATGACAAGAAAGATTATCTCAAAGCCAATTTCGCTTGGCCTCCGTGCTTTGGATGGTATTCTGACTTGTGGCGAAGGGCAAAGAATGGGGATTTTTGCAGCTGCTGGTGGGGGTAAGAGTACCCTACTTTCAAGCATTATCAAAGGCTGTAGTGCAGATATTTGCGTGCTTGCGCTTATTGGTGAACGTGGGCGTGAAGTGCGTGAATTTATTGAGCATGATCTTGGCGAAGAAGGAAGAAAAAAAGCTGTTTTAGTGGTGTCAACTTCAGATAGATCTTCCATGGAAAGACTCAAAGCCGCTTATACAGCAACTTCTGTTGCAGAATATTTCAGAGATCAAGGCAAAAGTGTGCTCCTTATGATGGATAGTGTCACTCGTTTTGGTAGGGCGCAAAGAGAAATAGGCCTTGCCGCTGGCGAACCGCCTACTCGTCGAGGTTTTCCGCCTTCAGTCTTTTCACAGCTTCCAAAACTCATGGAACGCGCTGGAAATAATGATAAAGGCTCGATTACTGCTCTTTATACAGTTCTTGTTGAAGGCGATGATATGACAGAACCAATCGCTGACGAAACGCGCTCAATTCTTGATGGTCATATTGTATTATCGCGTAAACTTGCTGCAGCAAACCATTATCCAGCTATTGATGTGCAAGCAAGCGTGAGTCGTGTGATGAATGCTATTGCCACATCAGAACACAAACAAGCAGCACAAAAAGCAAGAAAAATTCTTGCAAAATATGCTGAAGTTGAATTACTTGTGCAGATAGGAGAATATAAAAAAGGAGCAGATGCCGAGGCGGACTATGCGCTTGAAAAAGTAGCAAAAGTGAATGAATTTCTTAAACAAGGGCTGAGTGAAAAATCTACATTTGAAGAAACTCTTGAACAATTACAAAGAGTTGTTTCATGATTTATCCTCTACGCTCACTTCTTTCTCTTAGGCATCATAGAGAAGAGAATGCAAAAAACGAAGTAAGAAAAGAAGAAAAAAAATATGAGCACGAGCAGGAACATCTTATACAATTGCAAAAAAGCAAGGAAGAATACGAAAGAAAACTGCCAGAGCTTGTTGAAAGTGAATATGAAAAAATTATTGGTAAAAACTGCACCTTAAAAGATATAGAAAATGTAAAAGAAAAAGTGGCAAAACTTGAACAAGTGCTTGTTATGCACTCTATAAAAATTGAGGAGCAAAAACAAGTTATTGAAAAATGTAAAGAAAATTTACTCAAAGCTCGCGAAGCTGTTCTTTTTGCAAGAAAAGAAGCTATAAAGATTGAAAAACATCAAGAAATTTGGCTTTCTATCCAGCAAAAAGAAGCGCAACGCATGGAAGATTTAGAATTAGAAGAATTTAGCTCAGTAAAAGAACTTGACTAACAAAGCGACTATTAATATAATCTACCTTTCAGGTATGCTATATGTCATGCATTTTACTATTAGTATTTTAGAAAAAAGCAAAAGCAGGAGAATATATGTCACGTATAGAAAACAGCCCAAATCAGCAAAAACCTACGCAAGATGCTGAAATAACTCTTGCCACTCCTGATGCCAGCTCAGTTGAAGATTTTAAAAAACTCCTTCATGCTAAAAATAATGACACGCAAAAGCCCTTAGACCCTAATTCAACTGCTGAAAAACTAGTGCACGAAAATTTAACAGAAATATTTCAAGAAGAAAGCCCACTTGAAGACTCTATGCCAAACCCTTCAAATCTTTATTCTTCTTTGTTTTCACAAAATCTACAAAGCACTAATGAAACTCCAACAATACAGCCTACGCAAGCAAGCTCTTTAAGTTCAGATGCTCTTCAAGAAGTCGCAAGCCAAATACTTGTCGCAAGTAAGAGTGATGGATCAGAAGAAGTGAAGATAAGCATCAATGACAAAATGCTAGCAGGAACAGAGGTAACCATCAATAAATCACTCGACGGCCTTCTTACTGTTCGCTTTGAAACAAATAATGCAAACTCATTTCAAACGCTTGTATCCTCACAAGACATATTAAAATCAACGCTTGAAAGTCAAAACACCAATGTGCGTATAGAAGTTTCACAAGACAAGCAAGGTGATAATAACGAACAAAATCAACAACAAGCTTCACGCACAAAATTTGATTATATGCAAGAAGAAGACGAATAGAAACTCTACAACTCTATAAAAGATAAAATTATGAAACAGCAATATACATCCCTTGAAGCAGTCTTCCACAACAGTCTACTCCTTCATTTTAATAGTTTAGAATTTCAAATTGAAGGGCAAGATTGCTCACTAAAGTATCTTTCAGAATATCCGAAATTTGAACCAAAACTTTCACTAGCACTTGAAATGTTGCAACAACCTATACTTATTGATTGTTTTGACACTTCTTTCCTTGCTCTGCATCCTGACACTTCTTCACTTGATAACTTTACTGAGCTGCCAAAACAATTACAAGAAGCCTTGGCTGAATATATTTTTGAAAATTCTCTTCACGCTTTTTCTAAAGTTTTAGATATACCTCTCACATTTTTACAAACATCTGAATATAATGAGCAAAGCACATTTTATCAATTTGCCTTTATGCTTACATTTCAAGAAAAACAAGTACCTCTACTTTTTCACATTCCCACTCCTTGTTTAGAATATCTACTCCCCTATCTTCGAAAACTTCCGCCTAAAAAAACTGATATTTCTCATGTTCACCTTTCTTATGCTATTGAAATAGGTGAAGTAGATCTTAAACTTGCGGAACTGCAAAATCTTGAAAAAAATGATATAATTATTCCTGATACTTTTCTATTGAAAGAAAATGACCAACACGCCATTCTGCACCTTTTAGAGAATAATGAAAATCTTCCATCATACTTTTGTTCTTTAGAAAAAAACAAACTCACTCTAGAAAAAATACTTAATATAACACAGGATTCTACTATGCAAGAAAACACAGTAAACAATGAAGAAAATCAAGAGATTGTAGAAAAAGCTCCTCTCAACCTTGACGAGATAACAATCAAAGTAAGCTTTGAACTTGAAAGACGCGAAATGCCTCTAACAGAGTTGCAAAATTTACAAATTGGCACAAATATTCTTCTTGAATCAGATATAGATTCACCTGTGACCTTAGTTGTGGGCAATAAAGCATTTGCTAAAGCCCGAATTGTAAGCATTGATGATGCGTATGCCGTACAACTTACTCAGCTTTTAAAATAAAGATTGCCTATGTTTAATGTAAATCCTCTACTTCTTATTGTTGGCCTTGCCTCTTTGGGGCTTGCACCTTTTGTGCTTATGATGGTGACATCGTATGTAAAAATTGTTGTTGTGACAAGTTTGGTAAGAAATGCGCTTGGTGTTCAGCAAGTTCCGCCTGCAATGGCTTTAAACGGTCTTGCCATTATTTTTACTTTATTTATCATGGCTCCTGTTGCCCTTAATACTTTTGAGCTCTTAGAACGAGAGCAATTAAGTGAACAACCTGATATTGCTGAAGTTTTGACTGTAATGAAAAATATTTCAAGCCCTTTGAGAGATTTTCTTACAGCAAATACTGATCAAAATATCCTCCGTTCCTTCATGTCAACCGCAGAAAGAATATGGCCTGAAGATAAACATGACACAATAACAAGCACAAATTTTTTTATTTTAGTTCCTGCTTTTAGCATAACAGAACTTACTAAAGCTTTTCAGATTGGCTTTCTTCTCTACCTACCATTTGTGGCCATTGACCTTATAATTTCAAATATTCTTCTGGCAATGGGTATGATGATGGTTTCTCCTATGACTATTTCTCTTCCTTTTAAGCTTTTACTCTTTGTAAGTCTTGATGGCTGGCTAAAACTCAGCCAAGGATTATTACTGAGCTATAAAGGAACTTTTTAATAATACACACAAAGGAATATATATGCAAATATCTAAAATCACAGAGAAAAACACAACAATTGTTTCACTTCTTGGCAGAATGGACGCCACAACTAGCATTGACTTTGAAAACGAATGTAAAGCGCTTGTACAAGAAAATAGTAAGAATTTACTCATAGATATGGGCGGATTAGAATATATAAGCTCAGCGGGCTTACGCAGTATTCTCACCATTGTGAAGCTTATCAAACAAGAAAAAGGCAAGATTGGCTTTTGTGAATTGCAAACAATGGTCGAGGAAGTCTTTAAGGTTTCGGGCTTTACATCAATGCTCAAAGTCTTTCAAGCAAAAAATGAAGCTCTTATCTACATGAACGAAGAATAAAAAAAGAGAAAAATATGCCAAGTATCATTCTGCCAAACGAATTAGATAGCATTCATTCAGCAAATGAATTTCTGCATAAGCATATACAAAATCATAATAAGCTGCATATGATTGAACTTGCACTTGAAGAAATTCTTGTGAATGTCATAAATTATGCTTATAGCAAACCAGAAAAGGTGTTAGATAAGTCCAAGCTTAATTTGATAGAGCTTGGCATACGAAAAGTTAGCTTTGATAATCGCCCCTTTTATTCCATTTGGGTGAAAGATTGGGGGCAAGCCTTTAATCCTTTCAAAGAAGCACCAGAGCATAATTTTTCCCTTGGTATAGAAGAAAAACCTATAGGTGGCCTTGGTGTTCATCTTATAAAAACAGTTTCAAGTCATCAATGCTATAGCAATGATGATGGTTCAAATATTGTTGAAATATATTTTGCCGAGAATGACGAAAGTGAAGAATAAAATTTTCATCTATCTAAGCATGAGTTTAGTGTTTTTCTTCGCTGGCATTAAGGCGAATGCAGAAATTATTTCACAAGAAATGATTGTCGAATATAAGGAGCCAGAAAAATTACAATTTTCCCCAAATAAAGATGGAATTATTGAGCTAAATCAAGGAAGTTCAAAGAAGTATAATCTTATTGAAGAGATTGATGTGTATGCACTTTCCCCTCATGCAAAACTTCTTCTCATGCCGCACATGGTGGATATAAGAACTTTACAAAGCTATTCACTTTCAAATAAGCCAATACATTGGCAAAACATTGCGCGTGAAGCAAGTAAAAAACATGGCATTGATTATAATCTTATTCTTGCCGTTATTCAAACAGAATCAAACTTTATAGCTGACGCAATATCTCATGTAGGCGCGCAAGGAGCTATGCAGATTATGCCTGAAACAGCAAAAGATTTAGGCCTTGAAGATCCATTTGATCCTGAGCAAAATGTTGACGCAGGTACGCGCTATCTCAAGGAACAAATATTGAGATTTAATAATCTAGAACTCGCACTTGCTGCCTATAATGCAGGTCCAGGGAATGTTATAAAATACAATGGAATTCCTCCTTTTAAAGAAACGCAAGATTTTGTAAAAAAAGTAATCAGCAGAATGTAGTAAAGGAATTTAGCTTGGAAACTCTAAAATATGGACTTGAAATAGAATTACCTACACAAAAAAATGATGGAACTCCTTGGATAGCGACACCCTATATACATTCTCTTCAAAAAATTTGGCATGAAAAAGGGTATAATTTTTCACTCAAAGAAAAAAATTCCATTCCTCAAGCAATATATTACACAAAAGATAAAGCTACTATTCATGCAAGTTTTGACTGCGTATATTCAAATATTGAACTCGCTATAGGACCTTATAGTTCCTTAGAAGAACTTCATAAAAATGTAAAATCCACTTATAATGACACTTTAGATGCAGTTGAAGAACACGATGCCTATATACTCAACTTTGCAGAAGCTCCAAACCAGTCAATTTCTAAAGAAAGATATAAAGACTTTGTGCTTGACAAATTGCTTTACAAATATTTTACAGAGCATCGTAAAATGAAGCATCATATAGGGAGTGATGCAAAAGCACAAATCAGCCCTAGCACAGAAATTGCTCCGAAAGATGCTATCTTGGCACTAAATACAGTGCTTAAGCTCAGCCCCATATTTTTTGCTCTTTATGCAAATTCACCTTTTGAAGAAGGTAAATACACGGGTTTTGCTGAAAATAGAGCGCATATGTGGAAGAATGAATTTCAAGAAACAATTTTCAAAGTAGATAGGCTTTCACTTTCTCTGCCCCCTACTTTTTTTTCCTCATGGCATCATTATATCAAGTGGATATATAATAGAAATGTCCCCACTCTGCCCTTTGCAATAAAAGGTGAAAACCTCAAAAATGCTCCTGATTTATATACAATTCCTTCAAATCCAGACCTTATTAGCTATCTAAAACAAGAAAAATGGGAAGCCTATTCTATTATAAACAATAAAAAAATCATTCTTTCCTCTTCTCTTGACGAACTTATTTTGCAGCAAATGACCACTTTTTTTGATGCACGTTTGCGTTATGTCTTCACCGATGAATTGCCAAAAAAAGCTGATTTTCTAAATGCTTATGAAAAGGGAGGTAAATATTTTGACGACTATTATACAAGCTATCTCTCCTCTTGTTATATAGAAAATAGAGCTCCTGGTTCGCAATGCCCTGACGAAGAATTAAAAAATACCAAGCCTGATGTATGCGAAAATATACATATTTCAGTGTGCGCCTTCCAAGCTGGCATTCTGCGTAATGCAGACGAGATAAATGCCTATCTTGAAAAGAGTGAATATCTAAAAAAATATACCCTTTTTAGAGAGCTTGCTATTAAAGATTCCATCAAAGCAAAAGATGCGCAAATAGCATTGCATACGCTCAGCTATGACATTGTAAATTTAGCTAAAAAAGCACTGAATTCTCAAGAGAAAATTATGCTTAATTATATTTATTATGTGCTAGAAGAAAAGAAATCAGCTGCTGATAGAGCACTAGAGCTTGCAAAAAAATATTCAAAAGATAATAATGTAGATTGGAAAGAATTTTGTTTGGCTCGTAAAGCTCTAAAATATTAGGTTATGAATTTTCTCAGCTTTACAGATTTCTTATAGTTTTGTATACTAAATACATATATTGAGGAGTGTTCAATGAAAAAATATATACTACACAGTATCATGCTTTGTTGCATAATTCTTTCTTCATTACCCGCTGAAGCAAAAATAAGAATTGCCTATGTGGAGGGTGGCCATTATGTTGATTATCCACTGATTTTACAAGGCACGGTTCTTGAAATGCATGATTTAGGCATTATCTCAAAGAGTTATCCATTAAGCAATACTGAAATAACAAGTGCTGAAATCTGGAAATGGCTTTCAGAAAATGCCCATAGCAGTGAAGTTGAATTTGTGCAAGATGCCTTTTATTCAGCAAATTGGGATTCTGAAAAACTCAATAAAGATGTATTAGCCCTAAAAGAAAGAATAAAAGAAAAAAATGATATCGACTTGATCTTTGCCTTTGGAACAGCCGCAGGCATAAGCGTGACTTCTCTTATAAACGACACGAATATCATGAATTTTTCTACCACGGACCCAATAGCATCAAATATTTCTTTATCTATTGAAGATTCTGGCTCTGACTTTATCCACGCAAAAATTGAACCCGAAAGATATATAAGGCAGCTCACTCTCTTTCACGATATTTTTAAATTTGAAAAACTTGGCATTTGTTATGAATTTTCAGAAAGAGGTAAGAAAACCATAAGTTATGAAGAAATTAAGGCAGCTGCGCAAATCAATGGCTTTACTCTAGTCGAAGGTAGATTAGACACTCTACCAAATGATATCAACCATAATACAGATCAGCGTATAAAATGCCACAAAGAAATAGCTTCACAAGTAGATGCTGTTTATCTTACATTCGCAACAAATGAAAATGAAGAGAGATTCACAGAAGGACTTTTGCCTCTTCTCAATTATGATCTGCCAACTTTTTCGCAAGCAGGACCACAGAATGTTCAACTAGGCGCACTTATGAGCGTAGCCGCGACTGACTTTATCCACATGGGGGAATTTGAGGCAGATGTAATAAAACAATTATTAAATGGAAAAAAATTAAGGGAAATAAGTCAAATATACGAAGGGCCTTCTGCACTAGCTGTCAATTTAAGAAATGCTCTCGAAATTGGTTGGGATATTCCTTTTGAGCTTTTAGCCGCCGTGGATGAGCTTTACAAAACCATTAAAAACTTCACAAAATATAATGACTAAAAAATATTTCTTTTTACTTTCTGAGTTTATTCTTCTGCTTGCAATTGCTATAATCACACTCTTTTCTTATTTAAACTCACAAACTAACTATAGAGATTATATCACAATTTCAAAGAAGATATCAACTGACGAGCTAAAATATATTTTAGAACTTTCATTAAGTTTTAGTAAAACATACACACAAGATACTAATTTTTCATCACTATTAAAAACTAATATTGCGCCCATTTCTGAAAATATTAATCTGCAAGCTATAGTTTTTGCAGATAAAAATGAAAAAGTTCTCTATCAAGAAAAAATTGTGCAGATAGAAGACAATATTCTTGAACTAAACTTCAAAACTCTTCCCACAGATTTTACAATAAATAAGCAGAATCGTAACATTATCGAATACAATAATTTTTTCTGGCTTGAAACAAAACTCTTTAATAAAGAAATCAATTCTAATAAAGAAAGCAGAGATAATTATGTGGGGAGTTATTTCACGGCTTATCTGCCTGATGATTTTCGTATAGATTTTTTTAGCTATCTAAAAACTTATGCAAAAAGTATAACTTCTATTCTTCTGCTTGGCACTCTGGCTTTGCTATGCTTTAGCAGCTCTTTGTCACTAAAGAATACTAAAGAAAAAAGAGAAGATATTTTTAACAAAAGAAATAAAAGCTTTTTATTTATCATAACCACGACTTACCAAATTGCCTTGAGCGCAATTCTGCTTTATGGCACATACAATTTCTATTTAGATGCTACCTATATGAATTTGACAAATCTTGTTTCTGTAGAAAGCAAGCAAATTGAAAGACTCCTCAATCTTGGTTTACCAATTGAAACTTACGCATCAGGTAATGAGCATTATACTGAAAAATTAAGTCAATATAATACTATTCAGAATTTCACTATCTTTGATGCGCATAAAGAAAAAGTTTTAGAAATAAAACTGAGCGATGAACGAAGGAAGGAAAAAGCTCTAGTCTTTGAGCTTCTTTCCGAAGATGGCAAGACTTTAGGCTCTGTAAAAGCCACACTTTCAGCTAAAGAAGCGAATTATTATACTTTCATAAGTTCAATCACATTTATCACAATTTTCATAATATCTTTTCTTGCAGCTACAGAAGGAATATTGTTCTTCACACTTCCCAAAATTCAAAAAAATGATGATTTAGGAAATCTTAAAGATCCTTTACTGCCTGTTAAATATATTAGAATTGCTATTTCTATCTTTACCTATTCAACAAGCCTTGCAATTTCATTCATACCATTAAAAATGTTTGAACTTATGGGGCAATCAAAGCTTGATATTAATCCTATTTTTGCAAGCGGTTTGCCATCAAGTGCTGAATTTGCATCTTGTTTAATAGCTCTATTATTTGTTAATAAAGTATCAGACAAATACGGTTGGCAAAGTTCTTTTATTCTTGGTTGCGCACTCTATGCTATTGCTTCTTTAGTCAGCGCATTTGCTTCTAGTCCACAAGTCTTTATTTTTTCTAGAGCTTTATGTGGTTTTGCCTACGCTTTTGCTTGGCTTTCTCCGCAAGCCTTTACTCTTTCACTTGTTCCACCTGAAAAAAGAGCACTCTCTTTTGCTCTTACTACAGCGGGCATTTATTCAGGTTATATAGCGGGTGTAAGCTCTGGTGCAATTTTATCTGTAGAAAGTAGCTATGCATTTACCTTTATGCTCTCTGCTCTTCTTTCTATACTAGCTATAATAATTCTTATTTTCACTATGAAAGCCTTTTTTATAAAGCCAATAATGCAAAGAGAAATAGTTGAATACAAAGAAGAAAAAAACATTTCACTCATGAAATATCTCTGCCATAAAGATATTTTTGCTGCCACATTTTTTGTGCTTATTCCCTTTTCACTTATACAAATTGGTTTTCTAAATTTCGCAATTCCTATAACTTTCAAAGAACTCGGTTTTACTCCAGTACTTATTGGCGCTTCAATTATGTTCTATGGGCTTGTTCAAGTGTATATTTCACCAATTCTAACGCAATATTTTCAAAAAATAAAAAATAAAAGACTTATTCTCTTTATTGGCTATTGCATAACTTTTTTTGCTTTATATATCACAAATTTTAGTCCTTATATTCTTTTTATCAGTGTTATCTTTTTAGGGATAGCTGGCGTTTTTATCGGCCCTTCACAGTCAGCCTTTGTGGCAAATTCACCTATTACACAAGAAATAGGCATCACAAAAAGTATTGGGATACAAAGGTTTTCAGATAAATTAGGCCAAGCCTTAGGGCCATTTCTTTATGCCATTCTCTTCACAGCATTTCCTTACAATATCTCTCTTACAATCTCAGCATGGATCTTTCTTTTGTGTGGCATTTTGTTTATATTTTTTACGAGAAAATAAGATAAACTTCTTTATTATTATGAATAGATAACTTATCAAGACTGTATAGCTTTCTTGACAATAAAAGTAAATAGATATAAACTACAATAAGTGTTATAGAATAATAATAAAGGATTTTGTTATGCCAATCAAATCAAGTTTAAGTGAACACGTTCAATTTCTCGGCGAAAAAATTGCCCTTGACTTATCTTCTGTTGACTTTCAAGATAATTTTCTATCATTAAGCATCAACAAGCAAGCTACTCTTAATTTTATGCTCAAAGAAGAAAATAAAGAGTGTATTATTTATGCTGAATTTATAAGACCTACTGCGTGCTTACAGGGAAAATTTGCTGATGAAAGAGCTTCAATGCTGAGCTATTTACTTAATGCAAATGTCTTGCTTGTAGGAAGTAATGGAGCTTGCCTTGCTTACGATGAAGAAAGCGATACGGCTAGTATTTCAATGACTTTTGATATACCAGAACAGGCAAGCCACGCGTCTAAAGAAGCTTTTTATAATAAAGTTGAGCGCTTCATTCTCACCTATGAACATTGGTCAACAAAAATCAACCTCCAGTAAGAACCTACATTGAAAGCAATATAATTTCACGCTTCCAAAACACCTTAAGAAAGTAGGGAAAAGCTATGTCACAAAATATTCAATCAACTAGTAACAATCAAAATATTTTAACAGATATTAGTATTAATTTGAATGCCTTGAAAAACAGTTCAGGGACGATGTATTTTGAAGATAATACGATTAAAACCTCAAGTTTTTCACTTGGGCGTTCCTTTTTAGGGCTTTTTTCTTCGGAAGTGAGAGCTCAAAATGCTAAAGCCGCGACACTTATTGAGAATACCCTGGCTCAAAAATATGAAATGTCTGGATTGAAACTAGGAAGCACTTCTATAAATGCTTCTTCACTTTCGCGTATTGAAGGAAAGCTTCAAACACAAAAAAAAGCTGAATTTGATACTAAAATTGCAGCACTTGAAGATAAATTTGGCATTCGTGTAAGTGCAGAAGTTAAAAACACTAAAGCACAAGCTGAATACAATCTCGGCACAATGAGAGCGGAAACTTTTGAAGAGATTGCAAGAAGTGGGCAAGCACATGAAAAAGCTACATATTTAGAGCTAAAAGACGAAATGAAAAAGCCTGATTTCAAAGGTGCTGATACTATAGCAAAACTAAAATCTTTTCCAAGTTTAGCTAAACTTTATGCTATGCAAAACACTGCCCTTGGTACAATTGGCGAACACACTCAATCTGTTTTTGATCAATTTGATTCGCAAAAAGGTTTTTATAAACTTGACGACGTTCAGGCAAGACTTTCTTCTGTGAAAGGATTTGAAAATTTTAATGCCGAAGGCTTTATGAAAGCAGTTATAGCCCTTCACGATATAGGTAAAGGCATGGGCAACACGAACGATCAGCATGAGCATACCATACCTATTTTGCGTGAAACAATGAAAGCTATGGACTTCTCTGAAGCGGAGATTCGTTTAGCTTCAAATCTTGTCAATAATGATTTGATGGGTGAATGGCAAAAATCAGGCTCTACATCAAAAACAGAGCTCAAAGAAATGCGTGCAGAATTACGCGCACTTGCCGAAGACAGTGGCATTTCAACAAAAGATTTTCTTTCCATGCAAAAGCTCTTTTTTATCAGTGATGCTAGTGCCTATGGCCCTATTAAAACAACTTTTATGAACACTGATGCCGCCGGCAAATTACATTTTAAACCGACTGATGCAACGACAGAATCACGCATTGAGAAAGCCCTTTCTAAACTTTCTGATGCAGCTATTTCAGGAAAAATTGGAAAATTAATTTCGTCTGAACTCAGTATCGGTGCAGCTGTTACGAATGGCAAATATCCACTCTCTTTATTCAACCAAGACTTTTCTAACAAAAGCTACAATCTTTATGATCTTACTGAAGGCATTTTAGCAGCTAAAGAAGTTTTACAGAATGAAATTGACAAACTCCCATCTTCAACTGCTGCTGAATCAAACATTAAAGCTTTAGCGCAAACTCGCCTAGATCAAGCTGTTGAGATGGCTACCATGGCGCATGATATGCAAATTGACAGATGGAATCCAAGCCATACTCAAGGCATAATTCAAGCACGCTTAGAAATAAGAAATGCTGGCATCACAGATGATATTCCTTCTAATTTATCTCCAAATTTATGGACTCAGCTCAACTCAAGTGATAAAGCTGTGTCCGCTGAAGCCGTAGATACAGTTATTTTCGGAGATTTTGAAGCTGTAGCAAAACTTAGAGAACCAGGAGGTGTGTCAGATCGCTTTATGGAACTTGTTGATGCAAAAGGTGGTTCTTCAAAACTACTCAACTATACAGGACAATTACAAGTTGCCTCTTCGTGGTCACCTACAAGTATGGCTATAAAAGGTTATTTAGAAACACAAAGAAGTATAGATGCTGATACCCATTATTACCATGCAAAAGGCGATCAGCACAACAATTTTACACGCACAGTTACTGATCAGTACGAAAAATTTGCCTTTCAGCCTAAAAGCTACTGGGAAGATGCCGCTCAATCACTTAATGTAGAGGGTGGAGAAGTAGCTCGAGATGCCATATCAAATTCATACAAGGCTTTACAAATACAAATTTTAGATGATCCAAAAGAGGCAACTTCCATTATATTTGACAAATCCGTGCAGTATCAAATGGCTATGCAGATGGAGCTCTTATCTCAAATGGATTTCCCTGGAAATGACAGAGTTAATAAAGAAGTGATTATCTACCGTACTGACGATCCTATTATTCTTCAGCTCAATGATGACTTCTCTGAGACTTCAAGAAGCGGCAAAGTGCTTCGAGGCTCTTCTGAATCTGGCTCTATCCTGTACCCTACAACAGTTGGTGGGTCTGTACTCACAGCGCAAAGAATACCATACTACCGTATAACAAACAGCTTTATGCTTGCAGGGCAACACTCTGGCCCCGATGTCATTGATGCTAACCGTGGTGCTATACTTGGAAACGATCTCAGAGAATTTACTTTTATGAATGATGGTATTGAAAGTTACGTTATTTCAACAACAAGATCTCTTGGCATAGATTATCAAGAGGTAGGTACTATCCCAACTGCCGAATACAAATATCCAACACAACAAATTCTATAATAATTAATTAGGAAAAGGTGATTACATGCTTTCACTCACATCTGCTCAATATATCTTGTTTATGGGTAATCCTGCTGTTCGTCTTGTTATTGATGACAAAGAAGCTTTTTTGTGCGAGATGCGTAAGCCTTTATTAGATGCTGGCTATGTCTATCTTATTGGCACTTCAACAGAATATAATTGGGAAACAATTTTACCAAAAACTACTCTACCCCCCATACAAGGGCTGACATCCACTACAACAAAATTGCCAGGTATTACCAACGATTCTAAAATAATTGCAGTGGCAAGAGAATTTCAAAAAGTGCTTGAAAGCGGCATAGGCTTTGAAGTAGACAAGAATATCTCATTCTAATACTTTCAAGCACTTTCTAACATATGCTTATACCATATATTTTTTCTCAATAGCGGCTCTATCTTCTGGGGTTAGCAAATCTGCTATTGTAGCATGTGATCTTAGATAAACTTCTAACTCACTATTTGTGTATGCTTCTATGAGCATTCGAGCTAAAACAACAGATTGTGTGCTTATAAATATTTCAATATGATTCTCTGCTGTTCCTGAGTCTTTAGCCTTTTTCTCTTCTTGTCCAAAGACTAATTGCAAATCATAAAGAGTATTATAGGCTAATGAAGTTTTTAAGGGCTCATTGGCTCTTGCTTCTTCAGAATAATTTTTTACAGTATGTGCAACAAGCAAGCTTGAAGTCATAATTTCTTCTTGGCCATATTCTACTCCTATTTTTTCAAAGTCATTTCTTGCATCAAGAATTATAGCATTTGTTTTTTCAATAGCTTCTCTTATTGTCACTCGAGCTTGATTGTCTTCATCAAAAAATAATCCGTTTAGTGTTTTAATATTTTCCTCACTCAAACATTTTATTGCAACATCAAGCATATTTTGCGTAGGAATTAATGATGATAGTACGCTTTTTGTAAGCGCTTGTTTTGCTTTATCGGAAAGCATTGATTGATTTATCCTTGCTAATATATCAGAACATTTTCCTACTTCTGCATTGAAAAGATCATCAATAGCTTGCTTGCTTAGAACAGAAGACGCTTGTGAATTTTTCTGTAGTATTTTTTTTATAAGATTATTTACGAAAGTATCAGTAACCTCACACTTTATACCTTGATTCTCAATAGTTTTATTGATTAATTCTGTCAACTGCGGTTTTGCTTCTAGTATAGCTTCTTTATTTTTCCTTTGTTTAATCTCTGCTGGTAAAGAATTTAGAACATTATCCATTTTATTCTTTATAAAATCTTCACTTGCAACTTCTAAGTTGTGTGTATAATGCTCATCTGCACCTTCAAGAAGAAAAGCCTTTATTGAGTTAATATTGTCTTCACTCACATCAGCAAGTGTTAAGCCTGATTGTTCAAGAGCACTTAAAAAATTTGGACAGTTATTAGGAAACTTTTCAAAACAGAAATCTATCATATCTTGATTGAGATTGCTTGCATTAGATGCTTTAAGAGCTTCATTTTCCGCTTTTAAGTTGATAAGTTCATCTAAAACAATCGAAACCTTTCTTGCTGAAATAGGTTTTCCATATTCGACATTATTCTGCATTCTAAGTTTGAATAATGTAGTGTAGTCAGCACCTAAATGGGTATCTACATTTCCTTTAATAAAGTCAAAACAGGCTTTGTTTCTTGTTTTTTCAGTATCTGAAAAGAAACTTGTCACCCAACGCACAAGTCTTCCATTAAAGGAATTATCTACTGCAACCATTCTGTTTTGAGCATTCATGGTTATCTCTCTATTACCAGCTGCTGCTAAATTTGCCGCTATTTGCGTCAATTGCGAATTAATACGAGACATAATTTCTCCTTATTTAATTGTAGATATGAAAAAGTTCGACGATTGTAAGCAAAATTAAATAACTATTGTGTATAAATATTCTTAACTCATAAATAAGCACAAAATCAGACAAAAGTCAATTTCAAATAAAAATTTTATCTACCCTTTGTGTAATCTTCACCAAGTGAATTCAAAAAAACACTTAACTGTAGTAACTTTGCTTAATTCATTTCATCTATATTTATTGACAGAAAAAAAAAATTTTTGTATTTTAAGTATAAGAGAACAAATTATCAACACGAGTCTCTAAACTATAAAAGAGGAAATAATTAAATATGCAATTGAATTATAACCAATTTTATGTATTTTACCTTACTGCAAAATACAACTCTCACAAGGAAGCAGCTAAAATACTTAATATTTCTGTACCAGCTGTGAGTATGCAGATAAAAAATTTAGAAAACTCGCTAGGATTCAACCTTTTCGTGCGTAAAGGCACAAATTTATCACTTTCAAAAAAAGGAATGGAGATACTCCCTCTTATAAATGCTACTTACCAAAAAGCAGAACTATTGTCCGACAAAATCAATAAAATGATTGAAACACAAAAAAATAAGATTTTCTTAGCCATTCATCCTGTACCTGCACAAGAATTTATTCCTTTGCTTACAAAGCATATGGATAGACATTTTCCAAATCTAGAAATAGAGTTTTTCTTATCTTCTCACAAAGAAAACCAGGAAAAACTACTGAATAATGAAGTTAATATACTTATTTCACCATTTGAAATTTCTTCAAAAAAAATATTTCATCAAAAATTTATTGAGTCACAAATTGTATATGCAGTATGCCCTAAACACCCACTAGCAAGTGAAAAAAATCTCAAATTGACACAACTTGGACAAACTCCCACTATTCTCCCACATGAAGCTGGACCATATCAAACACATATTCTAGATTTTTATGCTGATAATAATCTATCCTTAGAGAATACGAAGAAACTTGGTATGGTTGTTGCTAAAAGGATTCTTCCACATAGTCAATTTGGCGCATTCTTTAGTGATTTTAGCGTATTGCAAGCAGCAGAAAGAGGCGAAATTAAAATTATCACTCTAGAAAAACAACCAAAACCTGTGCAGTTTTATATGGCTTGTTTAGAAAAAAACTTAGATTATATATTCATAAAAAGTTTTTTAGAATATTTTAGCGAAATTAATACCTTTTCAGCATTCAACATAGATTAATATTCTGTAATTAAATTATTATGTGAACTCTTCAGTTAATTTTATCTTAACTCACTTTTAAGATTAATTGCCTTTACAGAGACTCTCCCTTTGCGTATGTTTATCATGTGAAAAAAATATTTTGTTCATTGTTTCTAAATTATAGTGCAATTATAGTCAATAATGACAAGTACTATACAGCCATTACAAAGAGCATCATACTATTTTTCTTGCCAATCTTGTCAAGGGAAAATTTTCACAATAAACTTTTATTTTAAAGGGAGTATGTATGTTAAAAATTAAAAATTTTGGGAAAGCTTTATTGTCCATTTCCGCATTGATGGTTAGTCTTTATGGAGGCTATGCACAAGCTGCAAATTTTAATAACATGTCTTTTCAACCAAATTATCCAGAAAATCACCCAGTTTCAAAAAATGTGTTTTTTCCATTTTATGACAAAGTGAAAATTGATTTAAACAATAATGCGTCCTTTAACCATTTTTCAAATGGGCAGCTTTATCCTGAAAGTGATTCATATAATGTATTGAACGATGGTAGAGTTGATTTTGGCGTTTTGCGCACAGGCTTTTTCCCAGGAAAAATGGAAGCATTAAACTTTTTGAGCATACCAGGCTTAGTGCCTAATGCCTTGATCGGTTCTCTAGTAACCCGTGATGCTGTTCAAAAATTTCCTGAACTACTCAAAGTTATGCCGCAAAATTCTGTGCCTTTCACAATTTGGAGTTCTGCACAAAACCAAATCCATGCAAACACACCTATAACAAGCCTTGAAGATATTAAGGGTAAAAAACTCATTGTTTGGACAGCAGATACTATGGAAATTGCTAAAGCTCTTGGAGCAAATCCTATTCGTCTCAGTCCTCCAGATACATATCTTTCTCTTTCAAAAGGTATGGCTGATGGTGTTCTTTGTCCAAATGCTCCTCTACTTACTTTCAAAATTTCAGAAGTTGCAAAACACCATTATTTGATTAATCTCAACTCTGAAACTTTCTCCATGGGTGTTTTTAATGCTCTTTGGAATGATTTTCCACCTGAATACCAAGAATATTTCAAAAAAGCTGGTTATAATATGTCAGAAGAAATTGGCATTGCATTTTTAGAGGGCGAACAAAAAGACATCAAATTCCTTAAAGAAAATGGTCATACAATTATAACAAGTTCTGATGCAGATAAAGCAAAAATCGATGAATTATTTGCACCTAAAAAACAAGAATGGGTAGACTTTATGCAAAGTGAAGGCTATGCAAATGCTCCTGAAATTTTAAGCTATATCGAAGAGCGCGTAGAATTTTATTCAGACGAATACAATAAAGGCACTTATGGAAGCTATATTCTAAATTAATAATTCGCCCTCTTATGTTTTATAATGCATAAGAGGGCGAATATCAAAAGTTTATTTCTAAATTAAATAATAAACTATTTGTGAGGATTTTATGCAACAAGCAACTCAAATCGAATCACAGGGCTTTGAGAATTTTCAAAAAAAACTTAGCTCTTTTGCTAAATATGTGCAATGGCTCAGCGTGCTTGCAATGACTATTATGCCTATTCTTATTTGTACAGATGTTGTTATGCGCTTATTTAATAAATCTGTTTTAGGCGCAATTGAAGTACAAAATAATTTATTGGCACTCAACACTTTTGCCACCATCGCCTTATTGCAAATCACTTTTTCACACATGGGCATTGATTTAATCTACGAAAAATTTAGTAATGCAGGTAAAAGAGCGGCTGATGTTATGGTTTCTACGCTCTCTTTGAGCATATTATGTTTACTTGCTTACCATGCTATAAATACTTTTACCCAAAGATCAGGTTTTGTATCAGACGAATTACAAATCCCCTTACAATTGTATTATATTATGCCAGTTGTGGGACTTGCACTTGCTGCAATAATGAGTCTATTTAGCGTTTTGCGCGATTTTTGGCTTGCAATTTTAAATAAGCAATTTATTCCTCTAATTTTAGGTATTGCCGCAACAGTTCTTATTATTTATTTTCCATTTTGGTATAAAGCGGCTGATTTGAATTTGTCATATTTTGCTCTTGGTGGCATAATATTTCTTCTTATGTTTTTCTTGTTATTTTGCAAAATGCCTATTGGCTGGGTAATGTGTGTATGCGGAACCATAGGTCTTGTTATTGTTTCTCGTTCAATGCTTGCAGCCATGGCTTATGTAGGCAGCACACCTTATGCGGCTGTTGCACAAAATAACTTTGTGGCTTTGCCTATGTTTGTGCTTATGGGCACCTTGATTCTACATTCAGGAATTTCACAAGATCTTTTTGATTGTGCGAATAAGTGGATAGGACACAAGCCTGGTGGTCTTGGCATGGCGACAGTAGCTGGCTGTACTGGTTTTGCGGCTGTATCTGGCGATTCAATGTCAACAGCTGTAACCATGGGCTCAGTTGCATTGCCTGAAATGAAAAAGCTCAAATACGATCCAGCTCTTTCTACAGGTGCTTTAGCAGCAGGCGGAACTTTAGGTATTCTTATTCCGCCAAGTTCAGGTTTTATTGTTTATGGAATTGTAACAGAAACTTCAATTGGCCGCCTATTCTTAGCTGGTATTATTCCTGGCTTGCTACTTGCCTCAATGTTTATGCTTTATATCTACTATGTAGCGAAAAAAGATCCTCAACGTGCTCCTGCTGGTATGCGCTATCCATATAGTGAAAGAATAAAATCACTCACAGGCATTTTGCCTATGATTGCGCTATTTATACTTGTTTTAGGTGGTATTATATTTGGTATATTTAGTCCAACGGAAGGCGGAGGCGTTGGTGCGATGGGAGCATTTTTATTTGCTTTAGCAAGAAGAAAGCTTAATAAAAACAATTTACTCGCATCTTTGCGCTCTGCCGGTGCTCTTTCAGCAAGGCTTATGTGCATTATGATTGGTGTTGGCATATTGGGCTATTTCTTTGCAGCAACAAGATTGCCATTTATTATTGCTGATTGGTTAACAGGTTTACCTTTAAATAAATACTTTATCTTTGCAATTATTATTGGTGTCTTTGTTATTCTTGGCTGTGTTATGAATGTTATACCTATGCTCACCTTGATACTTCCATCACTCTTTCCTAGTGTCATCGCACTTGGCTTTGATCCTGTTTGGTTTGGTGTGATCTGTGTTATGGTTATGGAAATGGGTCAAATAACCCCGCCTGTTGGAGTGGTTGTTTTTGCATTAGCTGGTGTTGCAACTGAAGTTTCCTTAGCTACCATTTTTAAAGGTATAGTGCCTTTCTTGATGCTTATTATTATAGGTGTCGCCTTAGTAACTGTATTCCCAGATTTAGCTATTTGGTTGCCAAATACAATTCTTGGCACTGCACAATTCTAATAAGTAAATTTATAGTATGACAAATAAAACAAACATAAAAATAGGCATTTACCTCTGTGCCCTCCTTATGATGGGTGCAATTGCTATTGCAAGTAATATTGCAAATATAATAGCAGCATTTCCGCATATTCCTCCTACTCGAGTTATCGCTTCTCTCATCTCTGTGCCTTGTCTTGTAGTTATCCCTGTAACCATTATTACAGGAAAGCTTATGGACTATTATGCCAAAAAAACCCTTGTAATTATAGGTGTCCTGATTTGGTTTGTCGGTGGTATCAGCCCCTATTTTATCACTGATTTTACTATTATAACAATCACAAGAGCTTTTTTTGGTATAGGCATAGGTATGGTGCAAACTCTTTGCGCAGCTTTAATTGTAGAAAATTTTGAAGAACAAGAAGAAAGAAGCGCAATGATGGGCAAGATGACAGCCTTTCAAATGCTTGGAAATATTCTTTTTTCATTGATAGCTGGAAATTTAGGTAAGATGGGCTGGAATGTGGCATTTTTAGTGCACGGCATTGCAATTCTCTCTCTTGTAGGCGCAATTGTTTGCCTTCCTTACAAAAATCCTAAAGCATCAAAAAATAGTTCAGAAGTCAATAAGTTCAAAGCAACTTCTATGATGTGGACATGGGCTACAACTTTTGGCATTTTTATGATTGCAACACAAACCTATGCAGGCACAGTGTCTTCACTTCTTCTTGAACTCGAGCTTGGAGATTCTGCTGTCGCTGGAAATTCCATCGCAGTCTATGCATTTGGTGGTCTTTTTATGGGGCTTGCTTTTGGCAAATTTGCGAAAACTTTTGGAAAATGGACTTGCTCTTTAGCTTGCCTTCAAATGATGATTGCTTTTATACTTATTGTTTATGGAAAAAATCTTCTTTTATTTTATGTTGCAGCATTTATTGCTGGCGCTTCAACTTCCATAGGTTTTGCTGGGATTGTGAATGGAACTGCAAGTTCTGTTGATCAAAAATCATCAAGCATGGCTGTTTCTATAGCAACTTGTTTGCAAAATGTAGGCTTGGCTTTATGCCCATATATTGTAAACCCATTAGGTGCAAAGATTTCATCAGCCTCAAATAAAGCTTTCACAGCAAGTCAAGGAACTTTTCTTTCGGCAGTAGGCATTTTACTTTTCTTAGCAATTGTTCTTGCCTATATAAATTTGCAAAAGAAACAAAATCTAACAAATTAAAATAATATCTCAAATTAATTCAAAATTACAGGAGAAAATTATGAGCATGGAATTTAAACAATTTGAACACATTATAACAAGTCAAAACTTTGCTGAACAAGGAATGCAAAAAGAGTGGGATAGCAATGATTTTACATTTGAAAATCCTTTTGTCAGAGTAAATCCTTATATAGTTGCGCCTCTTACAGCACTTATTTACTTCAAAACAGATGAAGCACAAACTGTTTCTATTTGCGTAAAGGGCAAAGAAAAAGCGGCCGACTATAATTTTGATTTCCCCAAAAACAATGTACACATATTACCAATTTATGGCCTTTATTCAGGCGAAACAACAGAAGTAATTCTTAGTTTAGAAAATGGAACAACAAAAAGCCTTAGCCTTACAACAGAAGAAAGACCAGCCAAATTAGTAAAACCTACAAAAATAGAAACAAGCGCAGAATATATGGAAAACAATGTGATATTTGTTTCTCCGACAACTCCTGCTCTTTTAGCAGCTTATGACTATGCAGGAGATGCACGCTGGTATTGCACACTCAACACTTCCTTTGATTTGAAACGTGCAAAAAATGGTCGTCTTTTGATAGGTGGTTACCGTCTTTCGCTTCCTCCCTATCACACAAGTGGCATTATAGAAATGGGTATGATAGGCAAAATTTATGCCGAATATCGCCTTCCTGGCGGTTACCATCACGATCAATTTGAAATGGAAGATGGTAATTTGCTTATTCTTACGCAAAATCCATCACGCGGTACTGTCGAAGATATGTGTGTACTTGTTGATAGACGTACTGGAGCTATACTCAAAGAGTGGGATTATCAAACCATTCTTCCGCAAAATGTTGGTGGTTCAGGCTCTCAAGATGCGCATGATTGGTTCCATAATAATGCAGTGTGGTATGATAAAAAAACACATTCTCTCACACTGTCAGGCAGGCATCAAGATGCTGTTATCAATATCAACTACGATACAGGCGCATTAAATTGGATTATTGGTGACCCTGAAGGGTGGCCAGAAGATATGCAAAAATATTTCTTCAAGCCTGTTGGAGATGTGGCTAATTTTGATTGGCAATACGAACAACACGCAAACGTAGTTTTACCTGATGGCGATATTATGTGCTTTGATAATGGGCATTATAGAGCAAAAGTAAAAGAAAAATATGTGCCTGCAAAAGATAATTTTTCTCGTGGTGTGCGCTATCGCATTGATACAGAAAAAATGGAAATTGAACAAGTGTGGCAATTCGGCAAAGAGCGTGGTGAAAACTTCTTCTCTACATACATTTGCAATGTTGAGTACTATGAAGAAGGTCATTATCTTGTGCATTCAGGGGGGATTGGCAAATTTAAAGGCGAAACTTGCGATGGACCTCCTGCCCGTCTTCTTGGTGATGCAGCAGAATTTGTAGAACTCAATTCAATCACTATAGAAATTAAAGACGATGTCATTATGTATGAAATGCATTTGCCAGCAAACTTCTATCGTGCTGAAAAACTACCACTTTATTGTAAAGAAGATGTTCTTACTTTTGGCAAGGGCGAACTTAAAGGCTCATTAGGTGTGACAGAAACCTTTGATACTATCCCAGAACTTCCTTGTGATACAAATCTTCCTGAGAAATACGCTATTAAGCTTGCTCAAGAAGAAGATCGTCTTGTATTTGTAGGAAGTTTTGAAAAAGGACAAATGGTAATGCTTCTATTCGAAGGTGAAGAAACAAAAGCTTACTTCATTCCTACAACCAAACGTGCCTATCTTGCAATGTGTGTGGGCACTTTCCAAAATGCAGACGATAGACTTGTAGAATTTCCTGTAAGTACGAAAGGGCTTCAAGGCACTTACACAGTAAGCATTCTTATTGATGATACTAAATTTGAAACTGGGCAAGTAATAACTATTGCTTAAGTTTTTAGAATAAAAAATAAAAAAAGGAGATTGCAATGAGCAATTTTGTA
Source organism: uncultured Desulfovibrionaceae bacterium (assembly GCA_964369165.1). GTDB lineage: Bacteria > Desulfobacterota > Desulfovibrionia > Desulfovibrionales > Desulfovibrionaceae > CAYJAZ01. Next base: position 46,565 of record CAYJFE010000007.1, read on the forward strand.
ACCTACAGAAATGAAGAGCATCTTATATCAGCCCAAACTAGAGCTGAAAATAAATTTATGGAAGCATTTGAAAAAGAAAAACCAAATTTTGAAAATGCTACTGTGATTGTAAACCCTTATCTTATAAATCCTCTTTCCGCGCTTATACTTTTTAAAACAGAAAAAGAAGTAAGCGTGACACTTACAGTGCATGGAAAACGCAATAGCCGTGAAGATATCACACATTCATTTGCAGCCGCAACAAGCCATGTTATTCCTGTAGTGGGCTTATATGTTGATTGTGAAACTAAAATTAGTCTTGAATTATCAGATGGTTCTGTAAAAGAATTTAAAATACAATCTGATAAACTTCCTACTGAAAATCTGACATCAGTTGAAAATATATTAACAAGCATGGACTATTTCGGCACAGATTTGATGTTCCTAGCACCTGCTGAAAAAAATTATCCTGTAGGTATTGACTATAAAGGTGATATCCGTTGGATGTTAAATGTAAATACTATATTTGATATAAAAAGATTACAAAACGGTAACTTGCTTACAGGTTCTTACAGATTTAGCCGCATGCCATATTGTGCGACTGGTTTGATTGAAATTTCGACTATAGGAAAAATTATCAAAGAATATCGCCTGCCTGGAAATTATCACCACGATCAATGGGAATTGAAGAATGGAAATTTAATGTCGCTTACTCAAGATTATTCTGAGGGAAAAACAACTGTTGAAGATATGATAGCTTTAATCGATCGTGAAACAGGAAAAGTTCTTCGCACATGGGATTTCAAAGATTTCTTACCGCAAGATCAAGGCGGATCAGGCTCACAAACAGCGCACGATTGGTTTCACAACAATGCCCTTTGGGTGAATGAAGAAAAGCAAGAAATCTTGCTTTCTGGCCGCCATCAAGATGCTATAGTCTGCTTTAATTATGAAGGAAACAATGGAAAAGGCGAATTGAAATGGATAATTGGTAATCCTGAAGGCTGGAGCGAAGAAATGCAAAAATATTTCTTTAAGCCTGTTGGCGATCTTGCTAATTTTGATTGGCAGTATGAGCAACATGCTTGTGTGCTTTTACCTAATGGCGACGTTATGGCTCTAGATAATGGTCAATGGCGCGCTAAAACAAAGGAAAAATACATAAGAAATCGTGACAATCACTCAAGAGGTGTGCGTTACAGAATTGATACTGAAAAAATGGAAATAGAACAAGTTTGGCAATTCGGCAAAGAATGGGGTCAAGACTTCTTTTCTCCATATATCTGCAATGTTGAATACTATGATGAAGGCCACTACTTGATCCACTCAGGAGGCATAAGCTATCTTGATGGTTATGCATCTGATGTTTTAGGTTCTTTAGCTCAACAATCAGCTGAATTGAAAGATACTATCTATATGTGCTCTAAAACAGTGGAAGAAAAAGATGGTGTACTTATGTATTATCTTGAAGTGACAGGAAATTTCTATCGTGCTGAGCGACTTTCATTGTATCATGCAGGCGATAACTTGCAATTAGAAACAAAAGGAAAACTTGCTGGTGAGTTAGATATTACGCCTGAATTTGGTACTGTGCCCGACATTGAAGAAAGTACTGAAGCTTGCCCATTATCCCTAGAAATCAATATAGTGGAAGAAGAAGACAAATTTGTGCTTACAGGTGTTTTCCCGCGTGGTTCATTAGCTATGTGGGTGCTTGAAAATTCAAATGAAGCTCATGCTTACTATATCAACACAGCAGCACATTCTTTCTTGGCTATGTGTTCAGGTGCTTATCTTGATTCAAATGCAGAAACAAGAAGATTCAGCTTAAGTAAACGTGGATTATCAGGAAAATTTGAAATAAAAGTCATAATTGATGATAAGAAATACTCAACTGGTATTTGCTTTTTTGCGTAAATCTAAAACTTGCTTTGAATGCTTAAAGTGAATTTGCATTAAAATCCCAACATAGCCAATCCCTACTCTAAAAAAGCAAGAATTGCAATTGAAAACACCTGATAGAAGCTTACTCTCTATCAGGTGTTTATTTTATTATAATAATTGAACAAAACAAAAAATAAGCACAATACCCATGCCCACATTAGTCAGAAGAAGTTGCCCACGCTCAGCAAAATCATCGGCATAGTTAGATTGAATGGCTAATTGCAAGCCACCAGGAAGACGAGTATTTAAGTCCACAATAAGCGCTTCAGCTTCTCTTGCTACTTCTGCTGGCTTTTGGTTACCTGTACTTGAAATATCAATAAGTAAGGCTGCAGAGTTATTGAAATTTGCCCAAGAACTAGCTTCAGAAAAATTTTCTTTTATGCTTGCGATATCCGAAAGAAGAAGGCATGAACCATCAGATGGGGTAAGTATAGCAATTTCACCAAATTCTTGTGCATAATCACGGCGATCATCAAAGTTGATAGAAATATCGCCATGAACGGTTTCCATTGAACCAGCACCTTGCTCAGTTGATAGTAACAACAGGAGTGTCAGCTTCTTCTGGAAAAGAACGTATTCTTGTCACTTCGTCTTGAATGTCTTGTAAAATTCTATCTCTGCTTGCGCCTTCAACCATTGTCACCATAACAGTTGCTGAGCCATTGCCGCGTATATTGGAAGTGATTTCATCCACATTTTCAACATCGCGCACATTTGATTCAACCACTTGCACCATGCTAGTTTCCATTTCTTCAGGGCTAGCGCCATCTAGGTTTAGGCTGATAGTAACTGTTTCAATATAGTTAGGCACAGAGCCCGTTTCGACACGATATACTGAAGCCGCAGGCGCAAGACTAGGCTGAGCCCCACGCATAGGTTTAGGCTTTGTACTTAGATTATAGGCAGTTATGAAAATTGAAATAAATATAAGGTTGGTTTTTGCGAATCTGCCTTAACGAGTTGTTCTTTTTGTTGAATAACATCTAAACTTGTTGCTTGACCGTATTTATAGCGTAATTCCTGTGAACGAACCATTGATTCATTCAAAACTCTTTGATCTTCTAATGTCTGCAATTCGGCTCTCACCGCGAGCAAATTAATATAGTTATTTGTAATAGCTGAAGAAATAGTAAGAACTGTAGTCAGCAAATCTTCTTCTGTTGCTTTATAACTAAAATCACTTGCTTGCACTTGTGCGGAGTGAAAAGAGAAGTTTAGCCAAATAATTATAAACACATTTTAGAAATTATTGATGCTTTCAATTGTATTATACAGTGACTTTTCCTTATCTGCTCGTGCATTCTCTTGTCCTGCTTGAAGGCTTGTAATAGCGGTTTTGCCTAAAATGATACGTTCATTGTTTTTTGCGACAAAGCCCCACGCACTATGAAACATCATAGGCTTTGAATTTTCTTGACCGATATAGAGCATTATATGCCCTTTTTTATATACTAAGGAAGCGAAAGGCTTTGCTTTTTCTGCAATGAATTTTTCAATATCTTTTTTGACATTTCTTTCATCTTCAAGAGAAAATACAGTACCAATCTTCGCTTGCAAAGCTGAATTTCTAGGTAAATAAATTCCAAAAGGAATAAGAAGGTCTTGCAACATTAAAGAGCAATCTCTATTTCCTAAAAAACCGCCCCAGCCATAAACTTGCTCCATCATTTCTTGCCCAAGTTCAGCTACTTGAAGTGCTGTGTAATCAAGAGGGAATGTATTATAATTTATCTCTTCAATTTCAACAGGATAAAGTTTTGTCGATTCATTTATAGTACGAAGTGGCACATATACCTTTCCATCTTTTGAAGGTAAAAGCGTTCCAATCGAAGCAAAGTTATAAAAGTCAGAATTAATTTCTAGCACAGTTGACTCTTTTAAGATTGCAACTAGTTTATATTCTTTATAATTATTTACAAATTCTTCATCTATTACTGCAACATCTTTACTTTGAACCCAGCCAGCTGAATTTCCTGATTCAACAAAATACCATGCCTTGTCTTTGCTTATATGGGAAATATATAATGGCAAGGCTATAGGCAAATGAGAATATTGCAACATATCAAAAGGATAGGCATCTGAAAGCCCTTGAGGTTCTAAAAATAGAGGGCTTAAAGTGGGCAATGCACGAAGCGCACTTGGATTTATGCTTATGCCTTTTTTTGAAGTATTCGGAAAATTTTCAAGAGTTGCATTTGCTTGTAATTGTTTCCATTTCGCACTATCCCAAGGCTTTAGATTTTCAGCATAAAAAACATTTTTTCTTGTGAATAAATGATTCACTGTTTCAAAAGAGATGAAGGACTCTTTTTGCCTCCATGGCCTATAATATTTTTCATAAAAATCCTCTTCATACTTCTGCATTTCTTGCTCAAATAACAGTGGTGCTGAAGATAATTTTTCAGCATAGTAGAGTAAATTTTGAGGATATTTTTTCAAATCTTCTACATGATGAGCTTTTGCATATTTCTCATGGTCAAAGCCTTTATTATTATTTTGATTTTCATAAATATAAGCAAAAGTAAGAATAGCAATAAGAAATGTACCTAATTTAAGAAAAGTTTTTATTTTCATTTATCTCTTCCAATCTTATTTATTTGCACTTTATAAAAATTCAAATAGTACTATTATATACTATATTTACTATACTATTTATAGGTATTTTTCAAGTAATACTTTAAGTTATAATTTTTAAAGCCTGCGTTTCTAAACACTCATCTGAATAGATTGCGTACTATTTTGATTTCTATAAGCAGCATGATTTCCATACGCTCTTGAGCTATTATTATACACAACGCTTGAACCGCTTTCGTTTTGCGAATTATAGGCATTATGTGCATTTTTTGTGATATTTCTTTCGCTTGCTTCTTCAGCTAATTTATCTCTATGCGCTTTATCTTCTTCAGCTCTTGCTTCTCTTGCTCTTGCAATTTCATCAAGTAAAGCATTTAAAGCTTCACGAGCTTCCTGTGTCATGGCGGCAATTTCTTCTTGAGTATATCTGTCTTGCCCGTCGATGACTAATTCTTCATCACTTGCTTCATTATCTTCATTCACACCATTATTTGGCGGATTGATATGCGCTTTATTGTCGCCAGAACCAAGTTTGATTTTGGAATTATCTTCAGCAAATAACACCTCAAGAAGATTATTTCCATCGCCCACTTCTAGAGTCGAGTCATTCATAATATACTGCATTAATAGAGTATTATTCCCATCACCCACAACAAGCGAAGACTCATCGTCTAAAGTATTACTTTCAATAGTATTGTCGCCATTGCCTATAGTGATTTCTGAATTTTCAGAAGTGCCTATTTTTACAGTATTATTGCCATTTCCTGCAATCACTTTTGATTCATTATGTACGTTCAAAACATCAAGCCTATTATCGCCATCACCAACTTCTAGGCTGGAATTGGAATTGATACCATTTGTTGTTACTGTATTATTGCCATCGCCAAGCTTTACGGCTGATTCTTCATGGATTACGCCTATATCAAGACTATTGTTTCCATTGCCAGCATTTACTTGGCTTTGTGTCATACTCGTTATCTTGGCATTGTTATTGCCATTGCCAAAGTCAATGTGCGAACTATCAACCATTTGAGATGTAACAGAATTATTACCGTCACCAAAGCCCATATGCACACTATTTACAGATATGGCTTCAACATTATTATTTCCATTGCCAAAACTTCCAACAGAGGAAGAATAAGTCATTGATTTGATGGAATTATTGCCATCGCCAAGGGTAAAGTAAGACAGTTCGATACTGTGCTCAGCTTTGATAGTGTTATTGCCGTCGCCTAAAGTTGCACTGAGCCCTTTGATATTCATACTCTCTATGGCAGTATTACCATTTCCTGAAATAATGTTTGCACCGTTTATCGTGTCGATATCTATATCATTATTTCCGTTGCCTACTTGTATGCTTGCTGTATTTGCAGTCATGGCATCGACTATATTATCGCCATTACCAAAAACAAGGGAAGAGTCGTTTATATTTGCAGTTTGAACGATATTATCGCCACTTCCAAAAAGTATCTGCGCTGAATCCATGCCAGCAGTTGCGACTATAAGATTATTTCCATTGCCGCCTGTGACTGTGCTGTCTTTGAGCTCATTTGCGAAAATTTTATTATCGCCCTCGCCCATTTTAGCGTATTGATTTGTACCAAAAAGATAAATAGTATCATCTCCAGCACCCATATCTATTTCTACATTATTGGCATAATTGACAATTGTATCATTGCCATCTCCAGTAGTGATATTTGTGCCTGTTGTATTAAAAATTACAGTATCGGCATTTTCGGGAAGGGTATTTCCATCTTTTACAGAGCTTGTACCGTCTAAATTATATGTAGTAGTTGTATTTTCCGCACTTGAAAAGACTGAAATCGTACCGTCTTCATGCTCAACCACTTGAG
>CAYJFE010000008.1:0-6199 GCA_964369165.1 uncultured Desulfovibrionaceae bacterium
TATACATTGAAATATTCAATAATTACCCTTTTTCCTGATGACATTAATCGTATAGATTTTGGCCTTTGGCGCAAAATCCTCACTTCGTGAAAAGCGCGGTTTTCACTCGTTCGCTAAAGCTTTGTTCGCTTGCGCTCTCACTACAAAATTTGCAGATATACATTGAAATATTCAATAATTACCCTTTTTCCTGAGTTCTTTACAAGCCCCTTATCCTCGAGTCTTATGCAAAAGGCGAGGGATAAAGGGCTTGTGTCTTTTGAATTTCACAATCCGCGTGATTTTGCGAAGGATAAGCACAAAAGCGTTGACGATACCGTCTATGGCGGTGGCGCAGGAATGCTTATGGCTTTACCTCCTTTAGTGGAATGTATTGAAAACTATAAGTCGACACTTTCAAAAGATAAAAAAATTCGCTATATTGCACTATCGCCAGACGGTGAAACTTTTACGCAAGAAAAAGCCAAGGAACTTTCAAAAGACGAAGAAATTGTGCTTTTGTGTGGCAGATACGAAGGCTTTGACGCGCGTATTTTTGAGCTCTATCCCATTGAAAAAATCTCCATGGGCGACTATGTTTTAAACGGCGGCGAAGCGGCTGCATTATGCTTTATCGAAGCGACAGCTCGCCTTTTGCCAGATTTTATGAGCAAGGAAGAATCGCACGAAGACGAAAGTTTCAACAATGATTTATTAGAATGCCCACACTACACAAAGCCACCAAGTTTCAATGATTTGGAAGTACCTAAAGAGCTTTTATCTGGGAATCATGCTGAAATTGCAAAATACCGCAAAAAAGAAAGTTTGAAAAAAACCTTCTACCATCGCCCCGATCTACTCGCACAAGCCCCTCTTGAAAAAGAAGATATCGACTATGTCAAAAAGTTGCCACACATAAGCATTGGGCGAAATCTCAATCTATGCCTACTCCATCACCCAGTTTTGCTGAAAAATGGTGAAGCAGGTTCGTCTTCGGTGACTAATCTTGACATACATGACATTGCCCGTTCAGCCTGCACCTACGATTGCAACAGCCTTTTTATTGTCACGCCTATTGAAGATCAGGCAAGTTTAGTCAATTCCATTGCTGGCTATTGGACAAAAGGGCAAGGCGCAAGAGCAAACCACGATAGGCAAGACGCGCTTTCACTTGTGCGCCATGCTTACAGCTTTGAAGAAACAGTAAAAAGCATAGAAGAAGAAAGCGGGCAAAAACCATTTATTGTTGGCACATCGGCGCAAATTCCTAAAGATAAAAAAGGAAGAGCCCTTTTGTCGCCTATGCCCTTTAAAGAATTAAAAAAAATTTTAAAAAATCGACAAATTCTCTTGCTTTTTGGCACAAGTCATGGCATACCTAATTTCTTGCTCGCACAGTGCGATGCAATCTTGCCCCCACTTCGAGCATTTGCACGCTACAATCACTTTTCAGTTCGGGCGGCGGCAGCACTCTGTTTGGATAGGTTGATTGGTGAGAATGATTAAGCAATAGCTTGATTTATTTGACATTATAAAACTTACAAACAGCTATTGTTAGTTCTATCCTTGTACCCCTGCAAAAAGTGGGGCACTGCATGAACCAAGGCATTCAGCCTCAAAATTTCAGGAGTCTATAATGGACATTCTTAAAAGTATCGAACAAGATCATATGCGTCTTGACCTTATCCCTTTCAAAGCAGGCGATAATGTAAAAGTTTACTACCGTATCGTTGAAGGTGAAAAAGAGCGTATTCAGGTTTTCCAAGGCAACGTTATCCGTATCAGCCGTGGTACAACAAATGCTACTTTCACAATTCGTAAAATTTCTGACGGCGTTGGTGTAGAACGTATTATCCCTCTTCACTCACCATTTATCGATCGTATCGAAATGGTTACTGAAGGTGATGTACGTCGCTCACGTCTTTACTACCTCCGTAAACTCAAAGGTAAAGCTGCACGTATCAAACCAAAAAGCCGCTTCAAAAAATAGTTTTTGCTATTTTACAAAAAACTTTGAAGGCCGTATATTTTTATGTACGGCTTTTTTTTATGCTCAATTCTTGCATCAAGAAGAAAATTTAAGTTTAGATTTTCAAATTTTAAGCCAGAATTATCAACTTTATTTTTATATTTTTTTGTGTTAATCTATAAAAAAATTACTTATGGTACATCTATGATAATCGAACTTCCTTTTAAAACTACAGAACTTCCCGCTGGATTTGACGAAGCTGGCAGAGGCGCACTTGCTGGCCCTGTGGTTTCTGCCGTTGTTATCTTTAAAGAAAATTTCGATCTTATCGGCCTTGACGACTCTAAAAAGCTAAGCCACAAAGAGCGTGTTGAGCTATCAAAAGAAATTAAAGAATTTGCCTTAGCTTATGGCATTGGCTATGCCTCACATAAGGTTATCGACAAAGAAAATATATTGCAAGCAAGCCTTATTTCTATGGCAAAAGCCTTACAAGACTTGATACAAAAAAGCCATATTCTTCCCAAAAATCTTCTTATAGACGGCACGCAAAAAATCCCACTTCCTTATTTTCCTACATATGCCCCCTCTTATAGCCTTGAGCCAAGTCAGCAAGCTATAATTGACGGAGATGCTTTAGTGCCCGTGATTTCAGCTGCTTCCGTTCTTGCAAAAGTTACCAGAGATGAAATTATGACAAATCTTGATAAAGTTTATCCACAATATCAATTTGCCAAACATATGGGCTATGGCAGTAAAGTCCATAGAGAAGCCATTTTAGAATTTGAGCCTTGCCCCATTCATAGAAAGACTTTTAAGGGTGTAAGAAAAGAGCAGAAGCAAGCTTCATTATTTGATTTTTAGCCTGTGCGAGAAAAAGAATGGCAGAGCATACTATTATAGGAAAAGAAGGCGAAGACATTGCCCTCAACTATCTAAAAAAGCTTGGCTATTTTATTCTTCACACAAATTGGCGTGCGCATCATCTTGAAATTGATATTATTGCCGAAAAAGAAAATATTATACACTTTGTGGAAGTAAAAGCACGCAAGAAAAATTCGCTTTTGCAAGCTCGAGAAGCACTTTCCTATAAGAAAAAAAATAATCTAGAAAGAGCTGTTGAATTTTATTATCACAAGCATCAAGATTGCAAAAAATCAGCGCAACTTGACTTGATTGCTCTAAGCTACACAAATACAAATGGAAAAAGAGAATACGAAATTGAATACTTCCCAAACTATACACAAAACTAATGCAGAATTTTCAAGTAAGGGCGAATTATTTTTAGTTGCCATGCCTTTGGGCAATAGTCTTGATATGTCTTTGCGCGCAAAAGAAGTTTTAGAATCTGTTGACTTTGTTCTTGCTGAAGACACAAAAAGAGCGCATTTAAATCTTGATAGATGCCAAGTGAAAACAAAAGAAATATTTTCTTTAAATGAGCATAATGAGCTTGAAAAAATGCCTCTTATTTTGAGAAAATTGAAAGAAAATCATTCTATAGCACTTATTTCAGACGCTGGAATGCCCATTATCTCTGACCCTGGTTATTTGCTCGTCCAAGAATGCCATAAAGAAGGCTATAAAGTGACAGTAATTCCTGGGCCTTGTGCTCCAGTCACAGCTCTTGCAGCTTCTGGCATTGCGCCTATTCCTTTTACTTTTTTAGGCTTTTTACCAAGAAGTGAAGCTGACATTGAAAAAAGTCTTTCACCTTTTGCTGATTTGCAATCGACATTAATTTTCTTTGAAAGAAAAGATAGAGTATACACTACCTTACTCACTTGTCATGCACTTTTAGGCAATCGTTCTGTGTGCATTGCAAGGGAATTAACAAAAATTCATGAAGAATTTATTACTTTTGAGCTAGAGGAAATTAAGTCTGAAGAAATCAAAACTCTATGCGATAATTTACTTGGTGAAATAACTCTAGTGCTTGGTCCAGCAAAAGAGAAGAAAAAAACAAGCCCTGAAGAAATTGACAAGCTTATTGAAGAAGAAAGAGATAAGGCAACAAGCCCAAGAAATTTAGCTAAGCGCGTTCAATCACGCTCAATTGGGTGGAAAACTTCTGACATTTACAATAGGATTTGAGAATTTTATGAAATTTCTGCCCCCTTTCTTTTGCCTATGCTTTGCCCTTTTTAATCTTCTTGCTCTTCCACTTTTTGCGAATGAAACTCAGGAAAATATAGATTTTTCTCAAAATGAGAATAGCCAGCTCTACTCACTTCAAAAAGTAGCACGCGAAAAAGACTTAGAAAAGATGTATAACATTCTTGAAACTATTTCAAATGATTACAGCTATTTCACACCAAGGGTGCAAAATTTAAATCTGCGCAAAGCACCAAGTATAGAGGGTGACAAATTCACAAATAAATTGCAAATATATAGTGAAAAGAAAGCAAAGAGTGACGAGATTATATGGTCTGGGGGCATCATCAGTAATAAAGAAATAGCTGGAAATAATCAATGCCCTTCATGGCGAGAGCTTGTGCTTATTGAATTTTCTAGAGAAGGACTTGTGCAGCTTGCACTTCCTTATGAAGAAAGTGACAAAAGGAATCAAAACACGCCATTAGCTTATGTCTGTGCGAACTTGGTAAGTATAAAGACTTTAGAAGAAAAGCAGATCAATGAAATGCAAGAAATTCTTCTCAATGTCCATGACAATGCGAGCCTTATGCTTCAAGAGGACAGCCTTACTTCGGCTTATACCTTTCTTTATCTTGACGAGGCTATAGCAATTTATGATAATTCTGGCGCCATTATTCACACCACAAAGCCAAATAGCCTTATAGCTTTGAGTAAGCCAGATTTTGACTATCCCAAAAATGAAGTGTGGGTTCTTGGTATTATCAACCACAAAAGCCACACTCTTTTAGGAAAAATTCCTTTTGATACTGTTGAATCTTTGCCGATCAGTGATGAAGGAAGTAAGACTGCCCTTAAAGCCTATCTTGACACATATTCTGACTAAACTGTGTTTTTAAATTCATCCTGTTGACTTTTTTCTACTAACAAAGCCTAGAGCAGACTCAATACTTTATTGAGCCTGCCCTAGTTTTTTTCATTTATGCTTCTACAGAAGCTTCTTCGTCATTTTCGTCATTTTCGTCATCGTCATCATTGTCTTCATCGTCGTCGTCTTCGTCGTCATTATCTTTTATGACTTCATCGCCGCCGCCATTATCAATTTCATCATCATCGTCTGATTCATTGACAGAGCCATTTGTTGTATCTTCCATACCTTCTTCAGTACGGCCTTTTGCTTCATTATCGTCTTTATCGTCTTGTAGGTCATCGTCTGAGTCATCGTCGACACTTTCTAAAGATTGATTAGAACTATCTTCAAAGGCTAATGATTCTACAGTCATATCTGTATAGGTTAGGCCTGACTCAACATCTGCCATAAAGCCTCTTTCAATAAAGCTTGCACCAAATTCAGAGGAACCAGTTGTGAAGATTGAGCCTGAGAATAAGGAGAATGCATTTTCAGCAAAGAAGCTTGCGATAAGTGATGATAAGGCACTGTCTACACCGCTTGAAAGTGCTGATAAGTCATTACCTATTATAGCAGGAATGTGTTTTGGGCGAAGGTCAATCACCGTCACACCAGGAACGATAGTGATATTATAGTAATAACCACCAGGATAATGGATAAGGGTTGATTGTGGATTGATGAAGGATACATCATACATTCCACCTTTGAGTTCATAAATACCATGAGCCACATCATAAACTGTGTCTTTGATATTATTGAAGGTGAATATATTGTTTACGCCATGTGTTAATTCAATAACAACAGATTTGTTAGATGTATGATCTTGGAAGACAAGTCTATCTTGTGCAGATCCGCCTATTATATTGAGAATACCATTGATTTCGCCTACTGAACTGCTTGAGCTATCGAAGCGAATATAATCAGTGTTATTCACAGTCCATACCGCACTTTGACCAGAACTATTACTCATTTGATTGTCGCCATCACCAAGGATGAATTTGTCTATGTTTACATCCTTGCCAATAGTTGCATCATCATCGCCTGAACCTGCGTGTATATTATCAATTTCGCTAAAATGAACCACAAGACCATTTCTTGTCATTGTGCCCGCGCCTTTACCTGAAAGTTTCCAATCTGCATCAATTGTGCTTGCTGATAAATCAAAAGCATCGTAAGAAGTGCTTGAACCTGTGAGGGTTAAGCTTGGGCTTGCAGGGGCTTGACTTTGCGTTGCGCTCATAAGCATA
>CAYJFE010000008.1:6299-51569 GCA_964369165.1 uncultured Desulfovibrionaceae bacterium
GAGGGTTAAGCTTGGGCTTGCAGGGGCTTGACTTTGCGTTGCGCTCATAAGCATACGTGTTTGCGAACCACTTGTTTGAGTGATCACGGCATTATCATCAATCACGAAAGCATTGTTTGCTTGAGCTGAGTTTAGAACTACATTATAGCTTGAGTAAGTCAAATGTGCCGTATCGCTTATAAGCACTTGTGAGCCTGACATAGTAAGAGCAGAAGCTGTCACTGTAGCATCAACATTCAAGTTGTCAGAAGCTGTTACATCTGCTTGACCTGTGATGTCGAAGCTTGCGCTTTGTTGCATATCAACATCAACGCCTGCCATGGAAAGTGACGCACCTTTTACACTTGCGAGCACATCTAAAGTATCCGCTTGAAGCACTACTGATTTTGTTGCATCAATGTCGTAATCAAGGTTGAGAGCATTGTCTTTACCTGTAGTGATAAGCTCAACATCAGTTCCAGTCATGGTTGTAGATTTAGATTGTGGAGTTTGTGGTGCATTTCTGAGCATTGGAGAGCTAAAGAACATCGATCTTGCCATCATTGGCATTGCTGCCATCTGTGGCTGACTTGAAGCTTGTGGCATACTTTGCACAGCCATTCTTGTGACAGGCTGTGGAGCTTCTTTTGCCATATTGATAAGAAGTCCTTTGAAGGAAATCTTGCCAACTGTAGTTACGCTGCCGCCATAAAGATCAATATTTGTGCCTTGTACAAAAATGTCTTGCAAGGAGAGCATTTCTGTATCTTCCACTCTTATAATCGAGCCTGAGCTTAATCCTAAGAGGTCAATGTCTAAAGCGTCAATATCAAGATCTGTCAAGTTGATATTTGCTGATTCTAAACTAAATGCGCCTTCTGCATCAATTCTTGTTGTGCCGTCTACTTCGCGCATAGTAGTATTTGAACGAATACCGCTTTGTTTGAAGTTTACCGCACCTTGACTTGTGACAAATTCTGTATCTTCAATAAGGAAGATAGAGTCTTCATAGCCACTTTCAAGGCTAATTGTTTGTTTTACATTGAAGTTTACATCAGTAAGAGTGATAATATCGCCATGCAAGCCTACATTTCCAGCTGTATTTGTAAAGTTAGATTCAGTTATGGTTATACTATCGTTAGATGTTACATTTTGAGCATCCATAGCTTTAGCAAAAGTCATATCGCCTGCTGCTGTCAAGATACTGTTCTCAACCAATGCTTTTTCAGACATCACATAGATGCTTGAGCTTGATGTAATGTGAGTATTTTCAATAATGTCTTGACTTGTTGTATAGCCTGTCATATTGAAATTATTTGCAAACATTGCAATCGCGCCAAGTGTGCTTTCTAAGATTGAGCCTTCAAGATTAATGCTTTCTGCCATAGATCTTGAAGTGTTAAGATTGTTTACATCTATCATACTATCGCTATTATCGAAATAGATGTGCGTACCTTTCAATACAGTTTTATAGCCAGCATTTATAACTTCGCTGTCTAAGTGGATAAAGCCATTTGCTGTAAGTTGCGTGTTTTGACCTAGGCTAATAAGATCATCATTTTGAATGTAGATATTGCCATCACTTGTAATTTTTGCAGTAGCATTTTCATTCAATGGATCTTTACCAATGCCGTCCATGTATAAATCATCGGTTGATTCAAGATAGATATCGCCAGCTGCACGCAATCGCAATAAGTCGTGTTTTCCGACAAGCACAGGAATTGTTGCAGAGCCTATATCGCCATTACTTGCTTCAAGAATGACATAGGCATTTTCAGCATCTACACCTATAGTATTAGAGCTAGCAAAGTAAAGATTGTCATTAGCTTTGATGCGCAATTCGCCATCGGCCGCTTGTGAAGTAAGCTTTACTGTGCCTAAAGTGAGGCTTTGATCTGTAATTCTGTCAATATCTTCTAAACCTGTACCTATAAGAGCATGGTGTGAAGCTGTGATATTCACCACACCGCCAAGGCCTGTCTGGGCTATATTCAAGTCATCGCTCATTCTAATATGCATATCAGCACCTTGCATTGTGCGATCACTTGCTTCTGTCGAGAAGAGATAGTAGGCATCAAGTTCAGTAAAATCTTTTGTGCCTGCGTCTTTTTCTGTGAAGTCTTCAATAATATAGCTTGCTAAGACTATGGTATAGGTATCATTAGTTTTATCATGTACAAATTCTGCATTGCTTGGATGCGCTTTGACATAGGCTAAGAATTCTTTTTCTAATGGAGAAAGTTCAAACACAAGATTATTGAATGGGTTCAAATCTCCATCAAGTTTTGCTTGATAATTTTCAATCACAAATTCTTTGTCTTTGCCGAACTGGCCTATAGAATAAGCATTGAGGTTTACGTTTTTAGCAACAATATTTGCTTCTTCAGTGATAAGGGTTGAGGTGGTGCCTGTAGCTAAAGCCGTTGTTACACGTGAAGTAAGATCATCAATATTCCATAATTTTGTGGAAACAGCTGCTGTCATTTCAGCTTTTTGTTCGGCAGTCAAACTTTGCCTTGTCACTTGATAATTTGCATTATAGCTTGCTAAAGCCGCCGCATTGTAGCTTGTGCTTATATTCAAGGCTGGGTTGAAAGCATTTAATTCATTTGCCCAGTTCAAGAAGGCGGAAGTAAGCCATATTTCTGCTTCAGCATAAGCTTCGGCTTCTGTATTTGTTGCTGTTTTGAAGCCATAGGCTTCGTCTTTTGAAATCATTGTGAGGAAAGCTTCCACGCCGCCAGCATTATTGACAGCAGTTGTCAATTCAAAGTAGGAGTGATAAACACTCGTAATTTGTGCTGTTTTCACGTCAATCAAGCTATCTATTTGCGCTTGATGTGCGCTTGCGTCTTCACTTTCAATCATGCCAGCTCTTTCCCAAAGAGCTTTCATGCGGTTATAGTCAGCTTCATCAAGTCTTGCTGTGGCATTATAATCATAGATTGAACCAGTGGTATCAATATTTACAACATTATGTGCTGAGAGAGTTTTTATGTATAAGTCAGAAGTAGAATCGATGTAAATATTTTTATCTGTACCGGTTGTTACAGCATTGAGTAAGACTTCGTTGACGCTTGTATCAGCGGCAGAAACATTAAGCCTATAAATTGAATCGCTTGCACCAAGAGAGAAGTTTGACTCCATGTTCACTTCATCAGCTAAGATAGAGCCAACAATAGTGACGTTAAGCGCGTTGAGATTTAGAACTGATTCTGGTTTTAGAATGATGTTCACTTGTGTCCGAACACTTGCACCGACACCAATAAGGTTTACATAAGCATCGTTGATGCTGCTGCCTGCTTCAAGGTGAATAGTTGATCCGCTTGAACTTGTGTTCTTTACTATATTGATAGCATTAAGTTCAGAACCAAGAGCACCATTTACTTTAATAGTCATGCTTGAAGCTGTGAGTCTACTTTCATCAAGATCGTAGAGATTATTAGCTGTAAGACTCATAGCACCCGTTACAGTGATCGCACCATTGAGGTAAACATCAGCATTTGCAGCATTGATTGTGAGATTGCCTGAGCCAGTTTGGTGTTTTTGCACTGTAATTGACTTATTCGTGTCAAGAGCAAACCAAAGCACGTTTTGATCGACATTTTTTACATCTTTATACCAAGTAACTTCAGTATATTTTACAATGAATTTCCAATATTCATGTGTTGTTTCAGGTGGATAGTCAGCAACACTTGAGAGTCGTGTGCTATAGAGATACACGTTTCCATCAAAATCAACTGAAGAATTTTGCGCTATTAGAGGAACTCCCGCTTGGGCAGCACCCATTATACTAGCCACACTATCAATATTATGATAATAACCAAATTCATTTGAAAAACCAGATGTAATAAAGCCATAATTACCTGAGCCATCTTTGAATAAAGGTGAAGAGCTTGATTCTGTAGTGTGTGAATAACCGTATTTCGCGCCAGCATCTCTACCAAGCCAGTCAATATTCCATACATAGGTTGTAGTGTAAGAATAGTGAAGAGTTTCACCTGAAACGTCACCCGCCATGAAATTGTATTTTAAATTGCCGTTGTAAGTGTAGGTTTTGTTAGACGTAATGTTATCGTATATTGAACCATTTATTTTTACATAGCCCTTAGTTTCAGCGGCATTTATTTCATTTAGAATTATTTCAGCATTGCCAGAATAATCAATAGTAATATCAGGCTTATTATAAGTTGCTATTACACCATTGCCAGCATTTGTATTAAATACTGTACCTTGTAGAACAATATTACCGCCATTGAGTGAAAGAGGATTGAAGGTGTACTGATGGTCTGATCTATCGTATTCATAAACAACAATTCCTGCGGCAGTCATGTTTGAGGTTTGAGAAACAGTTGCAGTTCCGTCAGAGTTTAGCTGCAAAATACCAAGCCTATCACCATAAGCATAACCCAAATCCATGTTTAAGCTTTTAATACCTGATTGGATAAGCCCATTGACGTTGATATAGTCCGCTTTGATGGAAATATCACCTAATGCAATAATTCCGCCACCACCAGCTTGAGAGGAAATATTATAGCCATCATTTTTGCTACCAGTAACCTTCATAGGCTCGCCGCCAACATTGAGGTACGCACCAGATTCAAGACCTATAGTTACATTCACGCCTGCAGCTTGGAGAGTTCCAGCAAATACTCCAGCGCCAATGATTGCTAAATCGCCATTACTGCTAAGATTTACAAGACCGCTCACATTGTTGATATTCTCAACATAAAGAGCTGTGCTGCTTTGTCTTTGCGAAATACCGACATAGTAGGCAGAATCAGGATTTGTAGTTTTTTGTTCTTCAACTTTCACGCCTGCATTTTGGGCTTCACCCATCATGCGCACAAGGCCACCTTCATCAGCAGAAACGAAAATGTCTTTCACATGAAGTGCAGTTTTTGCAATATTACCTATAATATTTACAGAAGCTTCTGCATAAGATTTAAGTGTGCCTGCGCCAGAAACTACGGCATCCCAAATAGAGAGATTACCTTTATTGAGCGTAATATCTTCAACAATAACTGAACCAAATTGGTTTGCAGCAAGAAGCCTAAAGCGTGAGCCTGAACCTGTGGCATAACCAGCCGCAACAAGTTTTGATTCCATAGCTGACATTTGGCTTCTCAACTCATCAGCAGCTTGTGTATCACTTGAACCTAAAGTTGCAAGCACAGTTTGTTTGTTTCTATAATCGTTATAAAGAATACTGCCTTCAGTATCGTAGCTATAATTGATGGTTGCGATATGCGGATTCACACCTTTAATCACCATGCCCAATTCTTCGACTAAATTATCAATTTGTGCCGCTGTTGGTATATTGCCATTTTCATCTTCAAATTTTCTTTCATAGCCATAAAGATTGAGGTATTCATCATATAATTCTGTGGTTCTTTCTGAAAGCTTATCAAACTGTCCATAGCTTTTTGCAAAAAGCTCCATCTGCAAGTCTTGTTCATTAGTCAAATTAAAGAGGCTGCCTATTTGATAGCTTGCATCTTCAAGCTCATTCCAGAAAGCTTGTGAATATTTTGTGAAATCACTCAGTATGTCTGCTCTTGCAGCTTTTTGCGCATCGTCGAATCTAGTTTCTTGTACATTCCCACTAGGGTTGTAATGTCCCCAATATGGGTGACCATAGTCTTCGTAAACAGCATTTGCTGAAAAGTGCATTATTTTGTATTCTTCAATAGTGATGCCAGCATAATTATAATAATATTCTTTTATACTTGTCCACTCTTCTGCACTTAGTCTATCAGCATCCAAGCCAAAGTTGTTCGCTAATTGCACTAATGTTGTGTGGTAAGGAGCTGTAGATACATCTTTCTTACTATAATTGTTCAATGTATCGTAAGAATAGCTTGCATCATAGCCCTCTGTTGTAAACACCTGTGCGTATTTAGCATAATGAGCCATACTTACACCTGTAAAGAAATTTTCCCAGCTTGCTTTATCACTTGGTGCTGTTAGAAGATCTCCATAGCCATTTTCAAGAAGGAAGAGTGCAAATGCATGCTTTGCTTTTTCTTCGTCTGTAGCACTTTCATAGCCTACTTCTGTAAGCACAAAGGCCTGAATTTCAGCAAGTGTGTATGTATCATATGTTGTAGTCGTACCTTTGCTATCGGTAACATCAGTGGCAAAGTGAGCTCTGTAGGTATCGTACATTCCTGTTGCTACAGTAGTGCTAAAGAGTGCTTCCCATGCAGCTTCTGTAGTTGGTTTCTTGTTAGTTTGCAAGCTAGTATAATTGCTATAAGTGAGAAGAGTGCTTGCAAAATCTTTTAGTAAAGCATCGTATGCTGTTGCAAGATTGTCAAAAGTTTTATCATACTCGTAAGAGCGACCAATATCATCTAGGGCATCAAAGGCTTCTTTCACTTCAATTGGAGTATCAACATAAACTTGAGGTAATGCGCTATGGTGTTCAAGTGCCAGAATTTCAGCTATAGTCATAGAATGCTCAACAGCACCATAAATATCTGTAGTGCTTTCTATAGTATAACCAAAGGCATTGGCAATGGCTTCTATAATTGTGGCATCATTGATATTAATATATTGATTTGACGCATTCTTTTCGAATTTGAATTCATCAAAAGTAATATCAGGATTAGCCACATATGCCGCTTGAAGTTTATCAAAGGCTGTTTCTATGGCATTATCAAAGGAATCGCTCACAGGTATTGTAGCTTTGAATTTTAGAGTATACCAATCGCCTAAAGTCATACTAGATGAGTTATAACCATATAAACTTGCTAAGCTATCTAATACATTGCCTTGGCTTGTATTGCTATTCCAGAATTTACTGAAGCTAGCGTTTACATCTGAAGCCATATAGTTCTCAAGAGCTATAAAGGCTTCTGCTTGAACTTTGGCATCTTCTGCTTTTTGGAGCAACATTTCCCAGAATTGGCTTTGATTGTCAAAATCAAAAACTTCACGAATATAGTTACTCTCGACATCTATTGTGCCTAGCATAGCATTCACATCATTAATGCTGAGCATATAATTTTCTAATGCTGCCATGGTTTGATTGGCAAGTTCATTATACACTTCATAAGCAAAGTAAGAAACATGGTTAGCAATTTCACCATAACTATTGTAAGCGCCTGTTTTTACAAGATCATCTACAAGAGTATCATCCGCGCGAGCCTTAGCAATTTTTTCATCAACAAGAGTTTGAATAGCTTTTTCTTTATTTTCTTGATAGTCGAAATAGTCTAAGCCTGTTATTCTTGTAAATTCAGAAAGAGCAAACTCAATACGCTCAATTTCTTCTAGGGCAAGTCCAGCGCGGAAGCTTTGACTATTCCAATTGCTTCTTGTCAATTCAAGCAATTCGATGTCAATTTTATTGTCAACACCTGATTCTATAGTGCCGTCAACAATAACTTGAATTAAGCCGTCAGCGCTTTTCTTAGAGGTATCTCTTTTTTGAAGCGCGCCACTTATCCAGTTATGCGCATAGGCTGTGCTTGAAAATTCATTACCCGCTTTATCAGCATAAATGTTCACGTCGCCACGAGCTTGCACCAATCCGTCTTTTTCAACTTTTATAGTATTATTTCTTGTAACTGTTGTTCCGCTTCCGCCAGTAATAAAGGAAGCAGGAATTGGGGTTTTGTCATAGATATTACTTGAAAGATAATAACTTCCTTGCCCTATACTATATTTTTCTTGTTCGTCACTCGTATAGAGATAACCCATGCCACCTGTTGACATAGCAAGATCGTGAGAGCTGTATATTTTAGCATCCTTTGCTATAGTGATATCATTGTTGATATCAACATCAAGAATACCCTCTAATTTACCTGCTGAAGCCACACCGTAAAGATTTGCCACAACTTCAAGGCTAAAGCCTTCGTAGCTTGAAGCGTGAAGCAATATGTCAGAACCATAGCCTGAGGTTGTAGTGATAGTTGCACTTTCACCAATATTGATGTCAGCATTAAGAGTAGCTCTCATGCTTGTTTCAATTGATGGCACATTCAAAACGCCGCCTGAATCAAAGACAATTGAATCACGGATATCTGTGACGTTGAAGGCTTGTATAACTATACGTCCGTCTTGTTCATTGCCATCAGTAGGGTCTAATTTACCTGCGCCAGATTTACCAGAACCGGTACCGTAAAGTCTTGCATTTGCATCAATATTTACAGCAGAATTTGCATTCACACTTGTATGCGTGCTTGAAGCTTGCACAGTGATAGCGCCAGCGGCAAAACCGTCAGATTCGCTGTCACGTCTTTTCAATTCGTTCAAGCTCAGAAGATTGATATTACGCGCTTCAAGTATAGCATAATCGTTTACATTTACCGCTGTATGAGCAGTAATATTCATTGTGCTTTGGCCGCCTGCACCAGCAACCAAGGAAATTGTATCCATTGACATTTTTGATTTCAAATCAGTTCTATTGTGTGAAGTTATGTCGATTTCATTTGCTAGAATAGCAATATCTCCACCATGAGTATAACCATCAGAACCGTCTAAATCTTCACCTACAGCACTTTTCACGGTTGAAGTAATATTTGATTTTGAAGTCAATGCCGCCACAGAAACAAGACCTGCACCTGCGCCAGAAATGGTTTCTTGATCTAATTTAATATCACTTTCTGCAAGCACTTGGAATTTTTCGTTTACTGTTAAAGTTGGGCTATAAAGGTTATTATCAGTCTTCGCAGTCACAAAAGCATATACTGCGCTTGTATTTGTCACACTACTTGTCGCAACGCCTATGCCTGCAATACCTGCTGCCCCAACGCCTGTTGAATAAGATTTAATAGAAATATCATGGTCTGCATTCACATTGAAATTGCTAAAAGCACTTTGTGTGTTTACAGCCATTGCAGAAGCATACACTTTAGCCGCATTTCTGATTGTCACATTACTACCGCCAGCACCTACAAGAACTGAAGCGCCAAGGGCAAAGCTTTTACCTTCAATGCTATACGTACCGCTTGAGCTATTATTTACATCATTGAGGAATGCATCTACATTGAAATCAGTCGCTTCTGTTATACTATCATAAGCAATTGTGTCTTTTGAGGATAGTCCATTTACCTTAGCTGTAATTGTTGGCGTTACAGTAATTACGGTAAGGGCTACACCCACAGAACCTATTAAGCTTATTGCCGGAGTGACGGAGAAAGCTTTAAGTTTCGGAGTACCTGTTGCTATTATATCTACATCTGATACTGAATTTAATGTAAGATTGTTTGCTAATGAAGCTACTGAGCCAATCACATTTACTCTTGTGTCAGTGCCTGCACCAGCTAGAATACCGCCAGCACCTGCCACAGAAAGAGCGTAAACATTCCAATTGCCGCTTGAAACAAGTTCAAATGCGCCTACAGAAGTAAGGGTTAAATTCTCTGCCAAGGCTTTCACATCACTTGAAATATTTGTGTGTGAAATAATAATTCCAAGGCCTATAGCACCTGCCGCCGCACCAATGCCTTTCACATCAAGTGTGCTTGTAGCAGAAGCATCGATGTCTAATTTTTTGAGATTATAGAAATGAGTATTGCTTACACTAGCAGTCACATCACCGCTTATATCAACAAAACCTATACCTACTGCAATGCTAAGCCCAATACCTACTGCTGCTTGTACACCAAGAGCAGTTACAGAAACCGTATCAGAGGCTTTTACTTGGAAAGTTGCAAAGTTTGAAGCGCCATAACCACTTGTGCTAGACAATGAACTTACTTTTGCTGTGACATCGCCTGAAATATCAGTAGTAGTGACACCGCCTGATAATGCGCCAAGAATACCTATTGATGCACCAATAGCGTATGATTTTACTGAACTTGTTCTTTCAGCAGTGATATACAAGTGATTATTGCCTTGTCCCATAGATTCTGCTGCATTTGCACTTGCTGCTATATGGCCTAAGCCATTACCTTTAAGGCTTCCGCCTGTTATTGTAGTTTCTACATCGCCTTTTATAGTGTTTGCCGCAAAACCAAAACCACCACCTACAGCTCCGCCAGACAATGTACCAATAATAGAGGCTATGCCCATATTTTGGCTTGCAGATATATGCGAAAGATAATTGGAGGCATTAAGAACAATATCAGTATTTGTAAGAATAGTTGAAGTATTGCCTTTGATTGTATTTACAGCAATAGAGCCTGTTAATGACACTAGTCCAACGGCTGCTGAAACTACATAGGATTGAATACTTGCAGAATTTGTTGAGTTAATTATTGCTCTACCTGTATTGATTGAGCTGTTTGTAAGATTTGTTTCGACATTGGTTTCAATAAGATTTGTAGCAACACCTAAGGCTATGCCAGCAACTCCGCCACCTGCCGCGATAGTAAGGCTGTAGATTCCGCTTGTGGCTAGAGAATTACTAAAGTCTGAATTTTCAAGAGAGCCTGTTGAATTTTCTGTTTTGTCATCAACAGTATAATCTTTATTATTGCCATCATCTAAAGATTCATCAAGTTTATCGTCGGCAAGGCCAAGAGCTTTTCTATAATCTGCATTGCCGTAAGAATTGAGGCTATCAAGATCCACCGCAGTAAGAGGTTTTGTGAATTGCGCTCTTGTTTCAAAGCTATTTGAATTTAGAACATCAAGATTTTCAATATTTGTTGAAACATCGCCTTTCAATACTGTTACGGAAACTGATGCACCAATACCAGCATAGAAGCCACCTGCCGCCGCAATAGCCAAGGAATAATTATTCATTGACAATAAGGCATCAAGGTCTATATCTCCAGCTTCTGTAATAGTAGTATTTTTCATATTGGCATTTGTTTTGCCAGAATGAAGATTCACGCCAATTGCCGCGCCAGCACTACCGCCAACTGCGCCTGCCGCACCTAAAGCAATAGAATAAGAGCTATTCAAATTGTTTGCGTCAAGGTCAATATGCCCTGATCCAGTCGCAGTTTTTGTGATTGTTGAATTGTTTATCTCGGCTATCACATTATTATTCGTCACATTAACGCCCACAGCACCTGCCGCCGCGCCAAGTCCTGAAGCAGCAAGGCCTGCGCCTATATTGATAGTCTGCATTTTTGAAGCAGCTTCAACTTTTAATGAATCTGCAGTTAAATTGACATTGTTCACAATAGCTTGTGAAGATTCAGTAAGCACAATATTTTCAGGCACATAAGTTGAAGCACCGTATTTTGTACTTTGATAGCTAATTGTGCCTGTATCTTTGAAAGTGCTGCTAAAGTCTTTATTGCCAGTATCAACATTGACAAGATTATTGGCATTTATACCAGAACTTGTCACATCACTGAGAGTGAAAGAATAAAGAGTTTCTTTACCATTGCTATCTCTATAGACAAGATAATGCGTATTATTTGTCACACCGTTCTTATCTAAGGATACACGCTGTGAAAAATCTTCATCTTCGTAGAGTTGTAGCGTAGAGCCTGAAAGTTTTGCATTATAGCTTGCACTTTCCATGCTTTGATAATAATTACTTGAAGAAGTTTTGCCTTTGAGAGTAGTTTTGCCTTCTTCAATAGCTGTGTGAGAAGTGGCTATATTCTCAAGATATGAACCCTCACTTGAAGAGATATTGATAGATAAAGCCATACCACCTGCGCCAGCTGCCGCCGCGCCTATAGCCAATGCCGCCGCACTTATTGTTGAGCTATTATCAGTTTTAACACTTGTTGCACCACTTGTTATAACAAAATTATCTTTTGACTGCCCTTCTAAAGCTGCTGTTGAAATAGAATCTACAGCATTGATTGCAAATGAACCAGCACCAGAAGCAGCACCAGAAGCGGCTATAGCTATAGTATTCGCGTAAACATCGCTTTTAGCTTGTGAGTTTATTGAAAGAGAGTGCGTATTACTTAATTGTGCATTTGCACCACCAACAATCGCTGCTCTGCTTGCTAAAGTGCCTAGGTTGAGGGCTACTGCGCCTGAGCCAGAACCCACTCCAGAAGCGGCTATAGCGGCAATAGTTGTCCACATTTTTACAGTATTTGACGAATCTACGCTGATTGGAGCAACAGTATTTGTCAATACGCCATTTTCAAGAATAGTCATCGTAGCTTCTGCATTTGCATTCAATCTATTTACTGCTATACCGCCAGCACCAGCACCAACACCAGCGCCTGCCACTAAGAGCAAGTTTGTGATGTATTGTGAGCTGTTTATAGCATCGATATCAATACCTTGTGTAGTAATATCATTTGCATTCACTTTTGCTCTTGCTATAAAATCTTCTGCTTGGCTTTGAGCAAAATAGTCTAAAGTATCGGTATTTGACTGACTTGGTGCGCCTGATGGGTCCTTGCTAGGATCGTAATGGTGCGCATCTTTCCAAGAAGAAAGGTTCACAACCACTGCGCCAGCTCCACTACCCACGCCAGCACCTGCAACACCTAATGAGGTTGAAGTAAGTGTACTTTTGTTTTCAGCTTTTACAGATAGTTTGCCAGCAACAGAAACTGTTTCCATCAATAGATCTGCCGTGACTGTATTTCCGCTAAAGGAAATAGCCACAGCACCTGCCGCCGCGCCCATACCTGCGCCAGCTACTGCCACTGCTAAAGTATGCATGCTTGTTGAGGCATACGCGCCAACAGAAAGTGCACCACTTGAAGTTGTTATAGATTTACCACTCACATAGGCTTGCGCATTTCCTGCCACTCGGCTGAGTGAAATCACACCAGCGCCTGCCGCAACTCCGCCACCGCCAATAGCAATAAGGAAGGTCCATGCTGATCCGCCCGTGCTTGCTTGCACTTTGCCAGATCCGCTTTGAATTTGTGAATTTGTTGCGCCAGCATAAGAAGAAGCTGAAAGAAGATTGACGGAAATCGCGCCTGAAGCACCTGCAATACCGCCACCACCAATGCTAAGCACAACAGACATTAATGCGCTGTTCTGCTTTGCTTCAATAAGCAATGCACCAGAAGAGAGAACTTCACTATTATTAATGCTTGCTCTTGCCAATTCGCCTTTTAAGCTTGTGCCATCTTGATAGTCGTTACCTGTATAACTTGCTGTGCCACCATAAAGAAGTTCATTCACATAATCGCTTTGCACTCCATTGACATTTTGTTCTGTTAATGATTTTACTTTTGCTATACCTAAGTTTACAGCTCTACCAGCGCCAACGCCAACTGTTCCTGCCGCACCAACGCCAAGTGTGAAGGCTGTCACGCCAGAAGTATTGTCAGCACTTACTGTCACATCTTTAAGATATGTTGCATTCTTGCTTCCATTATTCCAACCAAGAAGAGTGGAATCTTCGATAACAGCTTGAGTTTTATTGTCAATTATGTTCACAGCAATAGCCGCACCAACGCCAACTGCACCAGCCGCGCCTATGGATAATACACCATTAAAGACACCGGCTGAAGAGCTTGCATTCACTTTTGCTGAACCATTGTTTGTGAAATGAACATCAGTACTTTCAATATTTGCAACTACTGAGCGTTGCATCCAGTTGAAGTTTATACCAGGGCCTACGCCAACTGCGCCAGAAGCCGCAATCGAAACAACAAGTGAGAATATGCCATTTTCTACATTGAATAAAGCATCTTTTGTCACTGGCATTGAAGAATCAGCATCATTGCTTGCATCAGAGAAAGATTTTCCATCGTCATCGCTGATATCATTGTCATCAACATCAACGTCTATGCCTAATTCTTTGATATATTTGTGGTCACGCCAATCAAAGGCTTGTGAAGCCACATTTGTTTCTTCTGCATTGACAAGCAAGTTTCCGCCTACTGTTATAGTAGTATTAGTGAGAAGATTTGCTAAAACATTGCGTACAAGTATATTTTGCGCTGTAGTTGCGCTTACGCTTGCCACACCGCTTGCCGATGCGCCCACAACTATATTCATAATTTGTGAAGAAGAAAGAGCGTTTAGTAAAACATCGCCACCAGCATTGATTGAGCTAAAGCCATTAATGCTTGCTCCCACGTTGCCTGTGATCATGCTAAAGCCATTTGCCACGCCAACTGCCGCTGTGCCGCTTGCCGCACCTGCAACAGCCACATTGATAATGCTTGCTGAATCAAGGGCATTTGCCGCAATAGAGCCAGCTATATCTAGGCTTGCACTTAAGACACTAGAATTCTCGCCCACGATTTGAGCATAAGTGTCGGTAGTGATAATATTCGCGCCCAAGAAGAGAGATACTGCCGCTGTTCCTGCGCCAGCCGCACTGAGTGAAATTGCTAAAATATCAGACTCATTTTGCGCATCTAAGACTAAACCTACTGGAAGTATAGCATCATCTTTTGCGCCTACATCTGCTGTTGTAGTTTCTATACTTGCATTTCGACCCACTGAAACTTTGGCATCACTTGTTACCATACCAAGGTTTAATGCCAATATGCCAGCACCCGCGCCAACGCCTGAACCTGCAACGGCAACGGTTAGGGCATGAAGTTTTGTGCTATTTGAAGATTTGAGAGCTATTGAACCAGCAACAAAGTTCGCAGAACTGGATACATCTAAACTTGCCTTTGCATTAGAGGAAAGAATATTCATTATAATTGCGCCAGCTCCTGCGCCTGTGCCAGAACCAGCCACCATAGCAACAGCTGAAGTGAAGCTTGAGGAATTGATAGCTTCAATAAGAAGATGACCGCCCACACTTGAATTGCTTGAAGAAGAAATGGAAACATTAGCAAATGTATTGAATCCACCAGAGTTTGGACGAGTTTTGAATTCATCGAAGAGGCTTTGAACAGATTTGCCGTCATTGTTCTCAGTTGAATGTGAAGGATCAAAGGCCGCTAAATCATTCCAGCTTGAAAGATTAAGTGCAATACCGCCAGCTCCTGCACCTGTTCCACCTCCAGCTACGCCAAGAGATGTGGTGGTTAGGCTTGTAGTATTATTTGCTGTAACGGCAATACCACCTGCTAATTTAAGTGTACTATTCAAGACTTGAGCTGAAACTTGCGCGCCTGCAAAAGAAAGCACCACTGAGCCAGAAGCGCCTGCAACGCCGCCACCTGCTATAGATATAGCAAGACTGAGCATATCAATGTCTGCCAAGGCTGTCACATCAAATGAGCCAGAGGCATTCGTTGTTGTCATTGAAGCTTTTTCAATAAGAGCTTGTGCTGTGCCAGCAACACGGCTGAGTGAAAGAATAGCCGAAGCACCAGCAACGCCGCCACCACCTATTGAAACAAGGAAGGACCAAGCCATGCCGCCCGTTGTCGCGCTTACTCTGCCTGTACCACTTTGGATTTTGGCTGAATGCTTAGTATTTGCACTGTCTGTATATTCCACAATATTTGCATAAGAAGAAGTGGAGAGTAAGTTCAAGGAAATGGCCGCCGCAACACCCACTGACGCGCCTGCGCCCACAGAAAGATTTACTGACATTAATGCGCTATTTTGTATTGCTTCAACCACTAATGCGCCAGAAGAATACACTTCACCGCCCTGAACAACAGCTCTTGCCAATTCGCCTTTGAGTGTGCTTTCATCTTTATAGGCTGAATTGCTTGAAGTAAGATTTTTTGTGCCATTATCGCCTAAGTCATCATAATAACTTGAAGCTAGATTTTGAGAGCCTGACATATTTGTCGGACTTGTGCCAGTCATACCAAGGTTTAGTGCAAAACCAGCAGACACGCCTACAGCACCGCCGCCTATACCTATAGTAAAGGCTGTCGCGCCAGAGCTACTTTTTGCGCTGATAGTTACATCATTAAGATTAGCATCATTCTTTGCATTATTTCCCCAACCTATAAGGGTGGAGTTAGTCATAAGGGCTTGTGTTTTATTGTCAAGTATATTGATTGCTATAGGTGCGCCCACACCTACTGCACCAGCTGCACCAACTGAAACGATGGCATTCATCGCCGCCGCTGAAGATGTGGCTAATATGCTTGCTGAGCCTTTGCCTGTTGATTTGATATTTGTATCTTTAATATGTGCTGTCACAGAGCGTTGTAACCAATTGAAGTTCAAGGCAGGGGCTACACCCACACCGCCAGAACCAGCAACAGAAATCACAAGTGAGAATATGCCATTTTTCGCATTGAATAAAGCATCTACAGGATCAACTTTATCGTAGCTCGCGCCTGATTCCTCTTCTTCAGCTAAAGCATTTTCAAATTCATCTGTGGAAAGCTCGGCTTTCAAATCAAGGCCAAGTTCTTTTTCAAGATTAATGCCATTAGTTGCTAAAAGGTTTGACCAATCAATAAGAGTATTTCCTTGGCTTTCGTTAGCAAGAAGGCTCACATCGCCAGCTACAGTCACGCTAGTATTTGAAGAAATTTCTGCCAAAACATTGCGTATCAGCACATTTTGATTTCCTGCAACGGAAACTGCCGCCGCGCCAGAACCAGCCACGTTCACAACAATATTTGTGATCTGCGCTGAAGAAGTTGCCAAAACGTCTATGTCATCGCCCACATTAATTGTGCTAAAGCCATGCACTCTTGCGCCCACATCGCCCATAATCATGGCAAAACTGTTTGCTACAGCTATGGAAGCTGCGCCTGATCCAGCAACGGCAAGCGCAACATTTGCTATAATAGAAGTATCTTTCGCGCCTGCAAATAAATCGCCTGCTATATTAAGTGATGTATTGGAAGCACCTGTAATGCTTGCAATAGTATTTGTTGAAACGCTGTTTGCACCTAGGAAAAGTGCCACGCCAACTGCACCAGAACCAGCCACACCTATTGCGCCAGCAAAGATATTTGACATATTTTGAGCATCAACACCAAAGCCGTAATTATTTGCATCGCTTGCGGCTTTTTTAGTAGTCTGAACGCTAACATTCTCTAAGACATCAATGGTGGCAGAGCTTGTCGCAAAACCAAGGTTTAATGCTAATATACCTGCACCTGCGCCCGCACCAGAGCCAGCTATGGCAAGCGTGCCTGCTTTAATATTTGTTTGATTTATTGATTGAACAAGTACTGAACCAGCTTTGAAATCAGTTGCTTTCGCTCCATTTTCTATATTGAGATAGGCCAAAGCACTTGAGCTAAGTATATTGAATACTAAAGCTGCAGAAACAGCTACAGCTCCAGAACCTGAAACAAGCATAATAGCAGAATTGAAGTCAGCTCTATTGTCAGCAATAATTTTTACATCGCCATCAATTTCAGCATCTGAAGTTGTCATGCTTGCTCTTGTGACAAAACCACCAGAACTTGCAGGATCACGATCTTTATATTTATTGAACATTGATTCTGTGTCAGTGTCGCTTGAATTATTAGAAGAATTTGTACTATCAAAGGCCGCAACATCAGACCAAGCAGAAAGGTTTAATGAAATACCGCCAGCTACCGCACCTGCGCCAGAACCAGCAACACCCAAGGAAATAGAAGTGACAATAGTATCGTTTTCAGCATTGACAGTAAAGTCATTCGCCGCATCAATGCTTGTATTGATAACATCTGCCGTCACAGTATTACCAGCAAAGGAAAGAACCACAGAACCACCAACCGCAGCTGCGCCAGAACCAGCTATAGACACAGCAAGACTAAGCATATCCGTGCTTGCCATTGCGCTTACATCGAATGAGCCGTTGGCATTTGTCGTTCTTATAGTTGAATCTTCAATAAAGGCTTGAGCTGTGCCCGCAACACGGCTAAGAGAAAGAAGACCCGAAACAGCAACAGCGCCAGATCCGCTTATAGAAACCATAAATGACCAAGCAAGTCCGCCAGTATTTGCCGAAACTTTGCCTGTTCCACTTTGTACATCTGCATCTTGAATAGTTGCGTAGGAAGAGCTTGAAAGAAGGTTCAAGGAAATGCCTACACCAACAGCAACTGCGCCAGCTCCGCCCACAGAAAGATTTACTGACATCAATGCGCTGTTTTGCATAGCTTCAACCACTAATGCGCCAGAAGAAAGCACTCTTCCGCCCACTATCGAAGCTTTTGAAATTTCACCTTTAAGATTTGCACCGCTTTCATAATCTGAATTAGCTGTATAAGTAGAAGTGCCATTGTCAAGTAAGTCATTGACATAGGTATCGCTCACGCCATCGGCATTTGTTGCGCTTATAGGATCTTTGGCTTTATTCACGCCTAAGTTTACAGCTATGCCTGCACCAACGCCCACAGCACCTGAACCGCCTATAGCAACAACTATAGCTGTTGCGCCAGATACGCTTGAAGAATTTACGCTGACATTATTAAGTTTTGCGGCATCTTCACTATCTTTTGAGCTATCCCAACCTAATAGAGTGGAATTATTGATAAGAGCTTCTGTTTTATCGTCTAATACGTTTACTGCTACACCAAGGCCAACAGCAACCGCGCCAGATGCACCCACTGCAAGCACGCCATTCAATGCGCCTGCCGCAGATTCAGCATTCACTTTCGCATTGCCTGCACCTGTAAAATGTATATTTGAGCTTTCAATATGCGCCGCAACTGAGCGTTGCAACCAATTGAAGTTTACAGCCGCACCAACGCCCACTGTGCCAGATGCGCCCACGCTCACCACAAGGGAGAATATGCCGTTTTGTACATTAAATAGAGCGTCCATAGGGTCAACACTTTGTGTCGCACCACTTTCATTTTTCGCAGCATTCAATGCATCAACATCATCTTGACTAAGCGCATCTACGTTAATGCCTAAATCTTTAATATCGTCGTGTTTACGCCAATCAAAGGCTTGAGCTGCCGCATTTGACTCAACAGCATTCACTAATAGATCGCCGCCAACTGTCATTGAAGTATTTGTGGCTAAGGTTGCCAAAACATTTCTGACTATAATATTTTGCGCCCCACTGCCCTGCACAGCCACTGTGCCAGAAGCCGCCGCACCCACAACTATATTGATAATTTGTGAAGATGATAAAGCGTGTATATCAACATTTCCGCCAACATTAAGTGTGTTGAAGCCGCTCACATCAGAGATCACATCGCCTTGAATCATCGTAAAGGCATTTGCCGCACCAACAGAAGCCGTACCAGAGCCAGCAATAGCGACTGCTACATTTATAATGCTTGCTTTGTCATAAGCTTTTGTGGAAAGTGAACCAGCAAGATCAAGAACTGCGCTTGGGCTTGCGTTTTCATTTTCTTTTTCACCCAAAACTTGGGCATAGGTATCTGTAGTGATAATATTTGCGCCTAAGAATACTGCCGCCGCGCCTGTTCCACCGCCTGCAAAGCTTGCAGAAATGGCAAGAATGTCAGAATTATTTTGAGCTTCAACAACTAAGCCCACAGGATCTTTAGTGATATCATTCACGCCTGTATCTACAGTAGTTGTGCGTAGTTTTGCATTTTTACCCACTTCAACAAAGGCAGAACTTGTGGCTATGCCAAGGTTTAAGGCTATAATGCCTGCGCCTGCGCCTGTGCCGCCGCCAGCCGCCGCAACTGTAATTGCATGGAAGGTTGTTTTATTTTCAGCATTGACAACAATAGAGCCAGCTACAAATTCATCGCCATTATTTCTATCGCCTTTCACATTCAAGCTTGCTTTTGAACGCGAATCCACCATATTCATAACAAAGGCTAAAGAACCTGCGCCTGTGCCGCCGCCAGCTATAACTGTAAGCACGGAAATAAAGTGTGCTGAATTTATAGCAGATATTTTTAATTCATCAGTAATCACAGCACTTGAAGCTGTCACACTTGCGCTTGTATTGAAACCAGAAGCATTTGCTTTACCTTTGAAGGAGTCAAATATACCTTGTGATGTTTTGCTTGAATCTGTGCTTTCATCGTCGTGCTCGATATAGCTTGCACTTGTCGGATCATAATTTGCCAAATCGCCCCAAGTTGAGAGATTTAAAGCAATCGCGCCTGCGCCTGCGCCTGTACCACCGCCTGCAATACCGAAAGATAAGCTTGTGACAATAGTGGTATTTTGTGCATCAACAAGCATTTTGCCTTTTATATTAAGGTCAGCATCAGTCACATGAGCGCCTACAGTATTTCCTGCAAAGGAAAGAGCCACAACGCCTGCGCCAGCAGCCGTGCCACCGCCTGCTATTGCCACCCCAAGGCTAAGCATATCAGTATTAGCATCAGCTGTGATTGCAAAAGTGCCATTTGTTGTTATGGCTGATCCGCCTCTCATCGTAGCAAGAGCATTGCCAGCCACACGGTTTATTGAAATAGCCACAGCCGCACCGCCTGTGCCGCCACCGCCTATGGAAAGAAGGAAGGCCCAAGACATACCGCCAGTTGAGGCAGATATATTTGCCGCTCCGCTTTGTAAATCTGTGTCTTCAATATCAATCATGGAAGAAGCAGAAAGTAAGTTGAGAACTATTGTTCCTGCTACGCCCACAGTTCCGCCACCGCCAACACCAAGATTGACGCTCATCAATGCGCTATTTTGTATAGCTTCAACTTGCAATAAGCCAGAAGAATAGACTTCACTATTGTGAATGCTTACTTTTGCTAATTCGCCTTTTAGAGTTGTTTCGTCTTTATAATCGTCATTTGTTGTAAAGGAGGCTGAACCATTTTTTAAGTCTTGGAAATATTCATCGCTTCTTGTTGCTATGTCATTAATAGTTGGGCTTGAGCCAATCATAGCAAGGTTTAGAGCAAAACCTGCGCCAACGCCAGCTGTTCCACCGCCTGCAAGGGCTACGGTAAAGGCTGTTGCGCCAGAAGTATTATTCGCTTCAATAGCAATATTGTTAAGTTTTGTAGCGTCTTTTTTGTTATTGCCCCAGCCAATAAGCTCAGAATTTTCAATAAGAACAAGGGCTTTATTATCAATAACATTCACAGCCGCCGCCGCACCAACACCTGTTGTGCCTGCGCCACCTATGGAAATAACCGCGCCTAAAGCCGCCGCTGATGAAATAGCATTCACAATTACATTGCTCTTACCTGAGGCATTGCCTGTGCCAGTAAATTCGACATCAGAATCTTTAATATGTGAAGTGACTGAGCGCTCTAACCAATTGAAATTAAAGCCAGGAGCAACAGCTGTTGTGCCAGAACCTGAAAGAGTGACAACTAATGAGAATATGCCATTTTTCACATTGAAAAGTGCGTCAGTAGGGTCAACTTTATCAAAGTCAGCGTTTGAATCGCTTTCGTTTAATGCGCCCTCAAAATCAGCATCATTGATTTGATCAAAGTCAGATTTGCCATCATCATCAAAGTCAAAATCCATACCGTCAAAAGCGGATAATGTGCGCCAATCAAAGGCTGTGGCATCATTTGTTTCTTTTGCTTCTAAGGATAAATCTCCGCCAATAGTCATGCTTGTATTAGTATTTAATTCGGCAAGCACATTACGCACAAGCACATTTTGGCTTGCTGTGCCAGCAACAGCTGTTGTGCCAGAGCCAGTTGCGCTTATTACTATATTTGTAAGTCTTGAGCTTGATAAGGCATTTACAGCCACATCATCGCCCACGCTGATAGTTTCAAAACCTTTCACAGAAGCAAAGAGTTCGCCAGTAATAACATTCACGGCATTCGCAACGCCAATAGCTGTTGTGCCAGAGCCCGCGGCAGAAACAGCAACATTAGTAATATTCGAGCTATCTGTCGCTTTTGCAACCAAATCACCAGCCACAGAAAGGCTTGATTTATTATTTCCGCCTATTGTTGCCTTGGTGTTGCTCGTGATCACATTTGCGCCAATAAAAGCGGCGACTGCTGTTGTGCCAGAACCTGCCACACTCAAGGAAGTAGCAACAATATCAGAACTGTTGGTTGCTGTAGCACTTAAGCCTTTGCCCTCTTCTTGGGCATCAGTCATAGTAGTTTTGATTTTTGCATTTTCAGCCACTTCAACGCTAGTAATGCCTGAAACAATACCAAGGTTTAGGGCAAGCATTCCTGCGGCCGCAGTTGTGCCTGAGCCTGCAATAGCCGAAGTTATTGCATACATTTTCGTGCTATTAGAAGCATTGACAGCTATTGCGCCAGCGATAAAGTCATCTGTTTTATTTGTATCGTCTGATACGCTCAATCTTGCTGTGGAAAGAGAATCAATAGTGTTTGCCACTATTGCGCCAGCTCCTGCGCTTGTGCCTGAGCCTGCCGCCACAAAAAGAGTGGAAATATATTGGCTTTGATTATCGGCATCAATAGTAAGGATACCATCAATTTCGCCATACACGCCCTCAACTTGTGCACGAGTTGTGAAAGCTGAATTATTTGTTTTTGCTTTCAGAGTATCAAAAGCTTCTTGTGAATTTTGTGTGCCCTTTGTTGAAGATGAATTTGAAGGGTCATAAGCCGCAACATCAGCCCAAGCGGAAAGATTAAGCGCAATGCCGCCCGAAGCCGCATTTGTTCCGCCACCAGCTACACCAAGTGAAACTGTTGTGACTGTAGTAGAATTTTCAGCTTCCACATTTGCATTGCCGTCAACAAGAATTGAACTATTTGTAATGTCAGCCGTGACTGTATTTCCTGCAAATACTAAAGAAACTGTGCCAGCCGCACCTGTTGTACTGCCGCCAGCAACTGCCACGCCAACAGTAAGAAGTTCGGTTGAGCCAAATGCACTCACCACTAAATCGCCAGTAAGATCGAGGCTTGAATCGTCAATATACGATTGCGCTGTGCCAGCAACACGGTTCAAGGTAAGTACAACAGCATAGCCACTAGTTGAAGCCGCACCTATAGAAACTAAGAAAGCCCAACCTCTACCGCCTGTTTGTGCATCTACTTCTACAGAGCCAGCTTTCACGCTAGGCGAATTGCTTATATAAGCAAGTGAAGCGACTGACAATAAATTCACAGCTATATTCATAGCTACGCCTGTTGTTGAGCCTGCGCCAACAGAAAGATTCACGCTCATCAAGGCTGAATTTTGTAAAGCTTCCACCACTAATGCGCCAGATGAAATTATGCTAGAGCTTGAAATGCCAGCTTCTGCTTTTTCACCGCCCATTGATGGATTATCGCCATAGTCAGCATCAGAGGTAAAGCTTGACATTCCTGAACCAGATTCGCCAAAATTATCAGCCATGCTTTTTGCCATAGCTTTAATAATTGCTTGTTTTTCATCTGCTGTTTGACTATCAAAACTTGTTCTGTCAACTTTATCGCTTGCGCTCATGCCTATATTAGCCGACACAACTGCGCCAACGCCCGTAGTTGAAGAAGATGCGCCCACAGAAATACCAAAGGAAGATGCGCCCGATGTATTCTCAGCTGTTACAGAAATGTCTTTAAGGAAAGAAGCATTTGCTGAATTATTCGCACTATCCCAACCGATGAGAGTAGAGTTTTGAATATTTGCTACGGCTTCATTATTGAGCACATTGATAGCTAAAGAGCCCGCCGCGCCTGTTGCGCTTGAACTTACAGCAACTGACAAGACACCATTCAAAATAGCCGCATCAGAGAAGGAAGTAACTTCTGCTATGCTTGTTGCGCCCGTGAATTTGATATGTGCTGAATCTACTAAAGAAAGGACTTCTCTTTCTAAATAATTGAAATTTAATGCGCCTGCGCTTGCTGAGCCACCATTAGAAACAGCAACAGAAATCACAAGAGAGAATATGCCACTTGATGGATTGAATAAAGCATCGTTAGGATCGACGGTTTTATCCGTGGCATCTTTAGAAGCATTAGTAAATTGTGAATTATCAATATCACTCACATCTGTGTCTGCCATAAAGCCACGAGTGCGCCAATCGCCTATAGCCGCATCTTTTGCGTCAATAGAATTTACTGCTAAATTGCCGCCAACAGTCATTGCTGTGATAGTGGCAAGTTCAGCTTTTACATTGCGAATAATGAGGTTTTCGCTCAAGGTTGCTTGACCAGCCGCCGCGCCTGTGCCTGCGGCAACACCCAAGGCAAGATTGAAGATAAGTGATTTTGCACTTGCATCTATGCCAACATTTCCGCTTGCAGTCACAGTATGCATACCACTCATAGAAGCAATAACTTCATTTGTTATCACATTTGTAGTATTCGCTAGGCCATAGCCTTTATTGCCTACTGCCGCCGCTATGGCTATTGTTTGAATATTTGAAGTATCGTGCGCTCTTAGTGTTAAATCGCCAGAAGTGAGAGTATCGTCTTGCCCTGCACCACGTACAAGAGCTTGCGCACCGCCCGTCATGACATTCACGCCAAGGAAAAGACCCATTGCTGAGCCTTGCCCTGTAGAGATAGCGGCATTTATGGAAAGAGCAAAGATATTTGTTTTATTAATGGCTTCAATAAGCATTGTGCCACTTGAATGGAGGCTTGAATCATAGACATCAGTTTTTGCTGTGGCTGAGCCTGAATTTGTTGCCACATTTACCGCAACAGCAGAAGTTTGCGTAGAGGCTGTCACGCCTATGCCTATAGCCAAGATTTTCGCGCTATTTAAAGCTGACATCATCATGCCAGTATCGCCCGTGAGTTCAGAATCACCCACATAAATATCCACATGGGAAGTGACATGGTTAATAGCCGCAACACCGCCATAATTTGTGGAGTCACCGCCAATTTGAAGCGCGAGATTGAAGTTTAATGAAAGTATGCTTGAATTGAAATCCACTTCGGATTTTTGAATATAGTCACTCAAATCTTCGCCATTTGCAACGCTCGTCAACCAAGATTGTGAACTTGTTTCACTCGGTACATTTTGGCTTGCGTCAATATCCATAATTCCGTCTGCATCAATTGTGCTACCTACTATTGATACCTTTGTATTATTGACAATAATATTTGGATTAACTGTCAAGCTTGAACCAGCCGCAGTAAGATTAATAGCTGTGATTGAATTATTTGATAAGGCGTAGATAGTTGCATCATCGCCCACAGTCATGTCTGAATTTTCTATGTCTATAAGCTGATTTGCTGTAATAACATTCACGGCAATAGTGCCAGCCATGGTCTGCTTTTGCGAACCAGCTGAAACAGCAACAGCCGCCGCTATGCCTAAAATTTCAGATTCATCAATAGCTTTTACTGAAAGAGGGCCAGTAATAGTAAGTGCATTCTCTTTCATCTCAGCTGTTATGTCTTTATTAATAACATTTACTGCAATAGTGCCGCTTTTTGCTGTGTTTTGCCCAGCACCACCTGTCGAACCGCCACTTGAGTCACTACCCAAGGAAGCAGAAACAGAGGCTGTCACGCTCAAAATATCGGCTAAAGATTCGGCATGAACTTCTGCACCGCCTATAGATTCTGCATTAGATCTAGAATTATTAAGGCCAGCCACAACTGTGCTTTGTATATAGTTTGCGCCTATAGCGGCACCACTTTGACTTCCGCTAAAGCTTACACCTACTTGACCGCCAACTGAAAGAATAGAGCTGCCTTGTTTTTCGCCATTACTGTCGTACATATAATCGCGCGCAACTATAGAAAGTGTGCCAGCCAAGTCAAGATCAGTATTTGTCACATTTGCTGTCACATCACGCTTGATTACGTTTACTACAACTGAACCAGCAAGGGCTGAACTCTTAGTAGTGGTTGAACCGCTACCTTGAGAGCTAGAGCCTGAGCTTGAACCGCCTGTTGTCACGGCAATACCTGCCGCAACAGCCAAGATTGCGCTTGAAGTTTCGGCTAAAACTTTCATGCAATCATCATTATTGCCATAAAGCGTGATATCTGAATTTGAAACGCTTGCCGTCACATCTACATTGCCTGTAGCTTTTTGCATAGAATCAAATTCTAGATAGTTATCTTCGTCATCAAAATCTGGCATATCTGCGCCAGCAATCACATTCACGGCAAAAGCCGCCGCCATACTGCCCTTTGTCGAGGCTGAAAGCCCGCCAGCTAAGGAAAGAATTGTTGCTTCATTTGCTGAATGCACGGCTAAAGCATTGCCTACTATTGTGGCATTGTCGATATAAGAAGAAGTGCCTGCGCTTATCACGTTTGCTGAAAGTGTGAAAGCTTTTGCTTCGCCTGAAGTTGCCGCAGAAACTGCGCCAGCTATGGCAAGAATATTCTGTTCTGACAAAGCTTCAACTTTCACATCAGCTGTAGTATGCGTATTATCGCCTATAGTGATATTCTTTGTATAGGCTTGTGTTTTTGTTGTGATAATATTGAAAGTTGCAACTGCGCCAATAGAGTTATTGTCTTTTTGCGTGGTTGATCCTTGTTGCCCCTGGCCTTGGCTTGTGCTTGTGCTTGAAGACGAGCCAGAAAATGCTAAAGAGCCGCCAATCGAAAGAATGCCGAATTGATCTAAGGCTTGAACCACAACATCTGTGCCTGCTAGGATTTTGTCTACGCCATCACTATCATCGCCTTCGATAAAGGCACTTGTTTCGCCATCAACAATATTGACTACCAATGCGCCAGCTCCGCCAGCTCCACCAGTTGCAACACCAGCACTTGCACCAATGCTGATAAGATTATAGCCACTGCCTACTGAGGAAATACCCGTATTTGCAGGAGTGTCTGAATCAATTGTGATAGCAGAAATATCGCTTGTGCCACTTATTGCACGTAAAGCAAATGAAGAAGCGGCATCGGCTGAAGAGTTTTTCATAGAAGCTATGGTATTGCCTTCAAGATGGTTAATACCTACCGACACACCAATACCTTTGCTTTCACCAAAACCGCCACCGCCGGCTACAGTCACCATAAAGATATCACGATGACTTAAAATATCAATCATACCTTGTTCTGCAGTCAAATCACTATTTATTACAGAAGCAGTGGTATTTGCTATATGGAAGTTCGCTATAAGCGTGCCTGCTCCACCATTTCCGCCAGAAGCCGCACCAAGACCAGCACCCACAACAAAGGTTGTGCTATTGTCTTTTGCTTCAAGCTCTAAATTATGCTGTTTGACAAGCATACTTTCAACATCAGAGATATAGGCATCTGTTTCTTTTGTATTGACGGTAACAACCATTGCCGCACCAGCCGCCATGCTTTTGGGCTGACTTTGGTTGCCTGTATTATTACCAAGATTATTACCTGGAGTGCTTGAATTGCCAGCAGATGCATTAGGATCTGCCTTTGTTGCAATAGCCATAGCACCAGCAACAATATATTGCTTTGTATCATTCAAAGCTCTTGCCACAAAACCTGCCACAACTAAAGTAGAAAGATCTTGAACAATAGCTTTTGTGTTTTCATTATAAACACTTACAAGTAATTGTGCAGCAATAGCACTTGTTGAACCATCGCTTTCAGGCGTAGCAGGATTTTGAGGATTTGTGGAGGCAGGATTTAATGCTGAAGTGTAATCACTGAGCATTGAATTGAGATTACCGCCCCTAGATGCCATTCTGCCAGAAATTGGATTGATACCGATTTTATGGAGGGCTTCGTTTATGCCAGTATAATTTTTTAATGGATCTAAATGCCCTTGCTGTTGTGAGTTTGGATTATTCGGGTCATTTTCTTCTTTCTCAGGAGGAGTTGCTACAGATGCACCTACAACAGCGGCAATATTTTGCCCTGTAGAAAGTGCGTTCACCTGCATATTTCCACTTGCGTAAATTTTTGCTCTTTCTGTCGCATCTTCTGCATTTAATGCGCCAACGCCTGCAAGAGTATCTCTGTCAATCGTCTGTACAAAGACAGTGCCGCCAACGGCTGTTTCTGACATATTTAAAGAAAGTGAAAGCTGAGTATAATAGGTTTCGTCCGTAGCTGTGATTGTGATATCACCGCCATGGATTGTGCCTATCATGACAGTTCCGTTGCCCAAGCTTAAATCTGCTATAGTCGTATTATCAACACCCACCCAAGCAAGACTGCCTGAATAAGCCTTTAATGAACCCATAGCGCCAGCAAGCAATAATGAGAATACACCATTATCGCTGTCCGCATTGATAAGAAGACTATCGCCAAGCATCAAGGTTGTGCTTGCGCCTTTGCCTTGCCCAACTTGCGCTACTGTATCGTGAGAGAAATTAAGCAATTGAATACTTGCACCAGCACCTGTTGAAGAACTTGGGTGACGTGCGGGGAATGGGAATTTCAAATTGCTTGGCAAGTTTTTAATATCTTGCATATACAAAGCTTTTGCAGCCGCTGGATTGTTAGGTTTAAATGTTGTGAAGGCTGGGAATAAGCCACGCGTAGGCCCAAGGCCTGTGAAAAGTTGACCCGTAAGGTTGATAGTTTTATCAGAGCTTTTTGCTTCAATATAGATGCCTGAATCTTGATGAGTGAACTTACCATCAGTCGGCAAATCGTCACCAGCAATGATATTTCCAAGCAATGCGCCGCTATAACTGTCGGCTAAATAGAAAGAATCGGCATTTCTTAATACTACAAAAAATTCCTGTTCTATTGCTTCCCCGTCGGCATCTGTTGTGTGATGAACAAGAATTTGCCCATTTTCAAGTCCATGGTTTGGCACTTCAATAAAGGGCACTTGATCAATAATATTATCACTTTCAAGCTGTAAACTATCGACAGATTTGCCTAATTGAGCATTTGTGCCAACTTGCGCAAAGAAATCGCTCGCGTTTACAAGCGTATTTTCGCCATCTGTAAGCAAGAATTGATAATTATCAATCACCGTGATGGTGTATATTTTTGCATTATCAAAATCTGGCTCGCCATTGGCTAAAGTTGGAGTAAAGGTAACTTTTGAGCCATCAGTGGCATTATGTTCACTTGAACTTTGGAAAATATAAGGAGTGATATTTGCTGTGCCGTGTGAAAGTTTGTGCCCATGGTCAACTAATGCCATTGTGCCTGAAATGCTTACAACATCAATATATTCGCCAGCCAAATAATCCTCGCCATCAAGAGCAAGACGTATGCCCTTAATAGTGTCAGTATAGACATTATTTACTATTTCATAATCAATATAGACAAATAATTCTGTGCCTGCTGTTATTGTTTCAACAACAGGTATAGTTTTGCCTTGCGCATCTAATTCTTCGTTTCCGTCGGCATCTTTTTTCGTAGTATTGTATGTAATATCGCTATTTAAAGAAACTGTAAAACCAGATTGGAGCATACCTATATCACCGTTAATTGTGATATAATCGGTAACACCACTACTGTCTTCTACTTCACTGCCAATAGTCCAACTATGTTCTGTGTGTACAAGTAAGAATTCAGCATGCATATCGCTTGTAAATTCGCTTGGTAAGGTGAAGATTTGCCCAAGATTATCGGTCAAGACTATTATTGTTTCTGTAATTCTTTCAACCGTAAATTCACCAAGTATTTCAGTGTATACGGCATTTTCTTCGTCGGACTGTGCACTATCTAATTTTTTAACGATAATTGTATCGCCAGTATTGAAAGAATTTTCGCCAATATAGATTGCGCCTGCTTCATTAAGATGAGTTTGCTCGCTTTTTTCAAGATCAATAGGGGCATTAGAAAGAGATTCTGTCAAAGTGAAAGTATGCGTGGCATTGCCTTCAATTTGACGGCCAAGCATAATATATGTGCCTTCAACACTTTCAGTCTGCATATTGTACAATCTAAAAGACAATTCGCCACTTGGAAGGACTGATACTTTATAATGTTTTCCACTTTCAAGGCCAGGAATAGAATCGGCTGTGCTTTCATAAAGTATCACATCGCCAGTACGCAGAGCAAGAGCTTCGTCTGCGCCAGCGTCTAAACTTGTGGCTTTGAGCTGTACTTTCAAG
Organism: uncultured Desulfovibrionaceae bacterium; assembly: GCA_964369165.1. Lineage (GTDB taxonomy): Bacteria > Desulfobacterota > Desulfovibrionia > Desulfovibrionales > Desulfovibrionaceae > CAYJAZ01. The sequence goes on from CAYJFE010000008.1 coordinate 35,752, forward strand.
CTTGAGAAAGAATTTTTAACGCCGGTTGAATCTTCTAATTCTTTTGTGCTGGCTGATAAATCTTTGCCATCTATAGTCAAATTAATAGTAAGGGCATTGCCTTTACTGTCAGTGGTATTTTTTGTGAAGAGATGACTTGCACTTAAAGCATTGTTATTCATTGATAATGCTACAGCATTGCCCGCATTATCGTAAAGCATAAAGCTTGAGCCACCTAAAAGCTCTATAGTATAGGAATCACCCTTTGTAAGGCCAGTTATAGCTTTTGCTTGATCAGCCACTGAATAAACAAGTGTATCGCCTGATTCTATACCATTGAAAATATTGTATGTTTGATAGTTTAAGCTATTATATTCTTGTGTACTCAATTCAAAAGACAAGCCCAAAGAATCTTTTTCAGAAGCAGTTGTTTCGATAAGAAGATGATAAGGGTATTCATCGCCAGTATAATCGTCGGCGGAAGCTTCTTCAATAGTTGGAATTGCTTGAACATTAATCACGGCAAAATCATTCGCGACTTTACCATTCTCGATTTTTTTGAAGCTCAATTCACTGTCACTCATAACAAAGACCATATAATAGGCAGAGCCGTCTAAGCCAAGAGTGTCACTTCCTGCAACAATATCACCCGTAGTCATGCCGTGTGGGCTATTCATGGATAATATTGTAGAATTATTGTCCACCATCCAAGAATTTTCGTTTAAAGCTATCTCAATTTTTTGCGGTAAATATTTATTGAAGCTAAAATAGTGAAGAGTTTCGCCTGTGTTATTTGTGCCTAAATTTATTCGGATCGTTTCTGTTTCATCAGTAAAGATGCGCAAAACACCATTTGCATCAACTGAGCCATAATATTCTTGGCCAGCATTAAGACCATCAAGCGCAATACCCCCTGCATAGACATTATAAACAAATTTTCCTGCTTCATTAGCATAGTATGTATCAAGCTGAACAGTATCATTTGCCGCATCTACTAGATTTTGCCTAATACCTTCGCTTTTAATAATGCTTACATTATCGCCAATATTTACTTTAGAAGCATTATTTTGCTCTATATAAGCAAGGCTAGCTGACAAGGAAAGAGAAGACGCACCGCCTGAAGAGGCATAAACATAAGAGTTAGGCACAGCAAAACCTTGATTGCCGTTAACGCTATCAAGGTTGAAAGCATTACCTAAAACATAGTCTTGCAAATCAAGGTATTCTTGTTCTAAATCATCAAAAGCACCTGAAGCATCTTCAATAAATTGTGTCAATTCTTCGCTTCCGAGAGTAGAGAGGAATTGCCCCATAGAACTTGCTGTATCCATAATATTTAGATTGATTTGTGAACCAGTGTTCATCAATCTAAAGCCAGGGAGAGTTCTGAAAGTAGAAGGCAAATAATAGTGCGCATCAGAGGTGATATCTATGCGATCACCGTATTCAATGGAGGCACCATCTTCAATAGTAGTTCTGGCAGTATTACCAAGCACACTTGCGCCAACTGCCATGCTTGCGCCTGTTTCAGGATTTGAAATTGTGCTCGTGAAGTTTCTGCCTGGTGTGAATAATGTGCCTTGTTGCACGGAAACTTCTCTAGCATAAGAACCGCTTGAAGAAGCTTCTATAATAGGAGTGGAATCCGCATATGAGTTGATATCCACAGAGCCATGGCGCGAAACAATGCTTGCTGTGCCACCTATAATAGTATGTGCATTCGTGTCGTGTATAGCAACAGCAACAGCACCGCCAAGGCCGAGTTTTAGATTGTTAAATTGTGTTGCAATAGGGCGAAGCAACTGAGTCATTAACTTTGTAATAATAGTATTAACACCGTCGGTAAGACGTGGCTCTTGCAAAGGAGGATCGCCCACTTCATGCAAAAGTCCCTTAATATTTGAACCCATGGTTGTGAGAGAAGAAAGAACATTTGAACTTATAAGCACATCTTCGTTTGCTATAACTGTTCCTTTCATGGAAACAAAACTGTCTGCCATGCCCGTATTTACGGCAATAGTCACGCCAAGTTTGCCTTTAGCTGTGGCATTTGAAGTTGCAGAGGTTATCACTTCTTCTCTTGTGAGTGCGGTAATTGTAGCATCTTTGCCCGCTTCAATTCTCACCTTTTCGCCTATCATAATGCTTGAAACAGCTTCATTCATGCTCATGCCATAAGCAAGGGCTATACCTGTTGTATGGCGGCTTTGATAGCCATTTGGATAACGGCGAGGAGGCTCATAAATCGCAATAAGCTTGTTGACATTTGTATTCACGCTTAAGGCTTCAACAAAAACATCTTCGCTGGCTGAAAGCTTAATTAAATCAGTATCATTCTCACCTATGGTTAATATTGCTTTTGAAACATTTGAAAGAATATTGATACCAAGTAAAGGCACATAACTATCGGCTTCATTCAAAGCTTCGCTTACAGAACGCAAGGTTAAATCGCCATCAGTTGCTGTTATTGTTGTTGTGCCTGTGATTGATAAAGTTGCTTCTGCTGTCACTGTGCTTACATAAAATGGCAATTCTATAGTGAATTGATCCATAAGCCCGTTGAGCATATCAGAAAAAGAACTCGTAAACATACTAAAAATGCCACTTGTTCCTGGAGGAGGCAAGAAGGTAGGGTAAGGCCCAAATTGAATTTCACCAAGTGAATCTAAAGCACCACCAGCCGCTTCTATTTGATCGGCATTTACTATCTCTAAGCCCATTTTTTCCAATAGCGAAAGGAAGCTTTCGTCCATAAAGGAATCAAAGATAGCGTCAATATAAACATTTTCCGTCAATTCGCCAATATCAGGGAATTGATAGGCGGCTTCAGTAGTGACGTGTACGTCTAATAAAACATTATGCGCTGTAATCGAGGCATTGTGCACTTGAAGAGCGGCCTTTCCTGTGGCATATTTTACAGGAAGGAAGCCTAGAAGAGGGTGTAAATAAGCTTCTTCTATAGCACGAGCAGAAAAATCGCCGTCAATGTCTATTGTGGTTGTGGCAGCGCTCGCAACACCTACGCCGCCTATAGTGATATTTGTGGCTGTAAAAGAAATATGCGCATTTGTGTTGGCAGCCAAATTTTTGCTTGTAATTTCTGCGCCTGCTTCAACTGTGATGTCATTCACAGCATCAAAATTCATAGTATAATTAGCTTCTGTTGTGAATGCACCTTTAAAACTTATGCTGTCAAGCGCAAGCACTTGTAAAGAGTCTTCTGCGGCAACATTGATTGTGCCTTCAGCAATTTTTACATTTTCAAAAGCTATGGAAGCTGCGCGGATAATAATATTTTCAATACCAGTCAAATCTACATCTTTAAGATAGACATCGCCTGCCGCCATAATTGCTAAAGTTGTGGCTTTCTCGGCACTATTCACAATATCTGTAATAGCTGAATTTGAAATTTTTACATCACCACTTAAAGAGAGATAGAAACCAATGCCCGTGTAGTGGTCAAGCTCTTGATCATTATTATCAATAATAAGATCGCCAGAAGTGAGTTTACCGTCTGGAATATGGCTGACAATACCATTATAGGTATCTTCAAAAAAGCCTGTAACAGAATCGTATATATTGATAATATTGTCAGTGGCTAAATCTACTGTATTAGAAATTGCCTTTCCTGTGTCGTCAAGCTTTGTGCCTAAGGTGACAACAACAGGCTTCACACCTTGTGTGTCAGGTGTGATAGTGTCCTGTGTAGCAGAAAGTAATTGTCTTGGTTCTAACTGCTCAAAGTATTCAGGTATTCTATTTTTTTGTGCTTCGGGGGAATAGTAGCAAGTATTGATTGGGGAAGCTGTGATTTTCTCAACAGTTTGTTTCCAAATTTTTTTGAATACTGACATACGCGACTCCATATATATTTAAAAGAAAGCATTTAAAACAAATAAAACTTTTAAAACACAAAGCATGAAAAACATAAAAAAGCTGTAAAATCAAAAACTTAGGATACAATAACAGACAATACTCCATTATCATTAATACTATTATCCATTTTCAAATTCGGGTCAATATATACAATCATATATATACAGACATAAGCTATTGAAATTTTGTGATTATTGCGCTATTTTTTTTAAATTTAAATTAACTTTAAAATCTTTATCTCTAGACTTTGCCTCGATTTTCTAGAGATTTGTTCTTGACAAAAAAGTAAAATATATGCAGTATAAGAGAAATATTGACAAACTATACCACAAAGAGCAAGCCTATGAAATTCTTTCTACGATTGTGCCTTATTTGTTTTGTTTTGTTTTGTTCGCGCCCCTCTCCGTCATCTGCTCAAGAAGTTGTTGATATTTCGCTTCTCGACGCTATTGAAATAGCATTAGAGCATAATGAAGATATTGATGAGGGTTTTGCACAAATCAGCTCAGCAAGAGCTGCCGTGCTTTCGGCAAAGGGTGCCTATGATCTCACCCTCTACAGCAATACAAGATTTTCAAGCTTTGAAAATTTGGCTGAAGAAGATTATCCTATCACTGCGCTTACCAATGCCAGCACTGATTATTTTAAAATAGACACAGGCATTAGCCAACGCTTGCCTACTGGTGCAAGTGTGAATATCTACCACACCTATTCCCTAGAGCATATGCTTGGCGCATTTAATAGCCCAACTAGACAATCAAGAAATTATTTCACCATTGAATTCACCCAAAGTCTTTTGAAAGGCTTTGCGGACAAAGAAACACGTGGAGCCATTGAAAATGCTCTTTTAGCCGTAGACGATGCTTTACAAGGCAGAAACCTTATCATTTCACAAGTGGTCTATTCAGTTGTAGCAAATTATTGGTCACTCAAGCTTGCGCAAAAAAACATTGAAGTCACCAAAGAAGTTTTAGATATGGCTTTAGAAGTGCTTAGGCGCGAAAATGCCCGTTTTGTCAGCGGACTTTCTCAAGGTGTTGATGTTGACAGAGCAGAAATGGCTGTTGAGCAAAGAAGATACAATTATGTTTCTGCACAGCGCGATTTTCAAGTAGCTCAAGAAAGATTGGCACGCGTGGTCAATTATCCAAATTACTCAACAAGCTTAATATTCAATCCTACAAGCGAGCCTTCTGCTGAAGTGCAAAAACTGCCGAATGCAGAAAATTTTGAAGCAAATGCCATCACAAATCGTTACGAGCTAAAACAATTAAAAATTATGCTCGAACAATTAAATGTCACCTATGATATCAATAAGAATAAAATGCTCCCTACCCTTGATTTTGTTGCTGGTTATACAACTGCAAACGGCAACGACTATCTCAGAGGCTCTGAAAATTTCAAAACAACCTCAGAAAAGCCAAGTTTTTATGTGGGCGTGAATTTTGCCTATCCTCTTCAAAATAGAACGGCCTTAGGCGAAAAGCGTGTTTCAGAAAAATTGATTTATATCGCACAAGTACGCGCTGAAAAAATGCGTAATACTATTCGCAGTGAAGTGAATGAAGTTATGCATAATTTAGAGCTGGCAAAAACAGGTATACCTATTGCCAAAAGAGCGTATCAAGAAGCAAAAGACGTGCTTTTTGGCGAGAATAAACGTTTTGAAATGGGCGGTATCAATAACCGTGACTTACTTGCCGCACACGATGCTTTAGGACGTGAACAGCTCAATTATTATACAGCCTTAATCTCTCAAGCCTTAGCAAACGCGCAATATTCTTATGTATCTTCAGAATTATTGCAAAAGCATTTGGTTTCTGTCACTGAAGAAAGCGCAGAAATACTAAAGTACTAAAATAAATTTGTTTTTATAAGATTGCATTGTATTCACACTGTAAATAAAGATACAAAGAAGTTATTATGAAAAATCCTGCCTCTCTTATAAGCCTCAGTTTTGCCTTATCTTTTATATTAGGCACAAGCTCTTTGGCACATAGTTTTGAAGTGCAGGGTGTGTCACGCCCTTTTTATGATGCTAGCCTCAGTTTTTCCGTGCCTGGCACTATAGGCGATATATTGATAGAAGAAGGCGATGAAGTTTTTGAAGGGCAAGAACTTATCAGACTAGATTCAAGAGCCGAATCTGCCCGAATAAAACTGATTGAAAATGAAATAAATGCAGATATTAAGCAAAGAACACTTTTATCAAGGGCTGAACAATCTAGGGTTGATATGGTGCGCTATCAAGATGCTAAAAGGCATAATGCGGCTACAGCTGTTGAAGTGCAGCATTCACAACTTGCTTATGAACTTAATAAACTTGCTATTGAAGAAGAAGTTTTTCGTATAGATCAGCTAAGGCTCAACCTAGACGAATTGCTTGCTCAAAAAGAAAAAATGGTGCTTAAAGCACCTGTGTCGGGCTATATTGAAGAAATTGCTGTAGAAAAAGGTATGGCAGTTGACAGAAATGTCTTGGCATTGCGCCTTGTTTCAAATAACCCCTTGCTTATAGAATTTTCACTGCCTATTGATCAGGCTTTAGCCATTAAAGAGGGCGATAGCGTGGATATACGCACAGAAAATTCAAGTATGGTTTTTGAAGGTGAAGTAGCTCAAATTGCAAAAGTAGCTGTTTTATCGAATAAAACTCTTAAAGTTCGAGTCAAAGCTGACAATATTCATAATCTGCCTGCTGGCTTATTGTTGAATGTGAGTTTTGCCGACAAAGAATAGTTTATGCCTTTTTGATTTTATGCCTTTGTAGTTTTAGAATGCTTTAAATTTGGTGACAATGTGTGAACTTTTTGTTTTGCACTTTTTTACATACACTACTTGAAGGAGACCTACATGAGTCAAAACAATGAAAACCAACAAATCCGTCTTAATGTCAATGCTGACAAAATGGAAACATTCTACGCTAATGCTTTCCAAACACATTCTACACCAGAAGAAATCTTAGTTTCTTTTGGTATCAACCAAACACTTCCGTCACAAGAAGAAGGCGTTACAGCTGACATGATTTTGCAATTCACTAATAGAATTATTATGAATCATTACACTGCAAAACGTCTTACTCTTTCTTTGATGCAAAGCGTGCGTGAACACGAGGAACGCTTCGGCACTATCGAACTTGATGTTGCAAAACGTATTCAAGAACAAAACGACGAAGCAAAACCTCAGTAAATATAGCACAATACACCTATGCACGAACTTGATACTTTAATTGAAAAACTTTTTATTCCTCAATCACAAGAGGATTTCCTTAGAAGTTTATGCAATTTATCTTGCCAAGTTGTCGGAGCTGTTGGTGTTGCTATTTTATTGAATAACCATGGGAATGTGCATACTCTTGCGTATTCCCATGATTTTTTAGAAAATAAGAATGAAGATGAAAGCACAAATGCAAGCCAAGAAGAAATAGAGTCACAAAATAACAAGCAAGAAGAAAAACCTTTATGGCTTTTAGATTTGGCTAAAGCTTATTCGCAACGTCTTTCAAATTCAGTGCATACAATGCAAATTTCAGCGGGCTCAAACCCTGCTTTCGCAATCTTTGTACCTTTAGTGTACGAAGGCGAAGGCTTTTTATCTATCTGCGCCTATCTGCATGGTGGCAGAAGTATACGTTTGAAAACAGCCTGCGATATGCTGCGCATTATGCAAACTTTTTACAGATTTTTCCATGAAAGAGCCGAAAAGCTTGAACTTTCTTTAGGTTCAAAAAACCCACAACTCCTTGCATTAACAAATGTTTTAAATATACTCAGCACTGTTCAAGACACAAATAAATTTTTCGCGGCCTGCACAAGTTTATGCACTGAAATAGCTACAACTTTTTCTTGCAGACGCGTATGCCTTGGCGCAGTGAAGGGGAATTTTGTAAAAATTGTAGCCATTGATCAAATGGATAGCTTTGAAAAAGGCACGCATAGCATTCGCTTAGCTGAGGATGCCATGCAAGAAGCCTTTGACCAAGAACAAAGTATTTGTATAAGTCAAGCAAATAATTTTACTGCAGAGCAGCATTTAGTGGTGCGTGCTACAAAAGAATTAGTGCAAAATACAAAATGCAAGACGGCCCTTTCAATTCCCGCAAGCGAGAGAAAGGAAATTAAATTTGTCCTTCTGATTTTGTCAGATGATTCTTATATGACAAATGAATTTATCAATTCTATCAATTTAATTTTGAAGCTCTCGCTCACACATCTTTACCATCTTTACCTTGCCGAAGAATTGCCCATAAAAAAAGCGTGGCACTATCTTTTACACAAAGCAGAAGATATTTTTGGCAAAAGAAAAACAGTATTAAAACTTGTCAGTTTTTTCTTAGCTATCTTTTTACTTGCCACACTCATTATACGAGGCGACTTGACAATTTCCGCTCCTATAGTAGTTGAGGGAGTGAATAGCTACACTCTTACCGCGCCAATTGACGGCTATTTAGCTGAGGTTTACGTCAGCCCTGGCGATAGAGTGCACATTGGCGACTCATTAGGTATGCTTGATCAATCAGAAATTAATTTAGAAATTGCAGCCCTTGAAGCGCAATTTGAAATCTATCAAAATCAGACAAATCAATTCTTGCAAGAGGGTAAAGAGGTTGAGGCCAATATCGCGTCTTTAGAAGCCAAGAAAACAAAGGCTAATCTCGAGTGGGCAAAAGAAAGACTTATACACACTAAGCTCAATTCGAGTGTGGAGGGCTTTGTAGTTTCTGAAGACATGAAGCCACGCCTTGGCCAACCTGTTCAAAGAGGGCAAGATCTTTTTGAAATTACCGATACTGATGCTATGCGCATAGTTGCCCATATTGACGAAAGCGATATAAATGATATCAATAAAGCCATGGCAAACAAAAGTATAGAAGCAGAATTTACCCTCACAGCCTACCCCAATCTCACAATTCCTTTTGAAATTGAAAGAGTGCACCCTTATTCGACTATATATGAAAATAAAAATGGCTTTGAAACAAGGGGCAAAATTTCGCCAGATTTAGCAGAAGCAATTTCCTTGCGCCCTGGTATGGAAGGCTATGCAAAAATCTATGCTGGCAGAGCGCCTCTCATATATTTATGGACAAGAAAAATTATCAATAGAGTGCGCCTTGTATTATGGCGTTGGTTCTAAAGCGGTGACCTATGCAAAATGCAAGCGAACGCTCAAAAACCTATCATGATCAATGGTACCTTATAGAAAATCTTAAGCCACGTCTTCGTCCTGATGTTTTTGTGAGGAAAATGGTTTATGGCTCTGTGCCTTGGTATGTGCTTGGCGAACCAGACAATAATGCACATTTTCGCATAGCTTCAGCTGGCTATTACTTTGTATCAAAACTTGACGGCACAAAAAGCATACAAGAAATTTGGGAACTTTTGCAAGAAATTGATGATGAACCACTTACTCAAGGCGAAATAATCACTCTTCTTGGCAATCTGCACAAAGCCTCTCTACTCATTCTTGATATGCCAGCCGATACAGAAAAACTTCTCAAAAGAATGCAAGAAAAGAGGTTAAAAAAATTAGGCAATGCTCTTTCTTCTTTTTTATTTTGGCGTATCCCCTTATTTTCACCTGATAAATTCTTTACAAAATTTTTAAATATAGGCTCTTTTATCTTTAAGCCTTTTGGTTTTGTTCTATGGCTTTCTCTTGCGCTTCTTGCATTAAGAGAACTGTTTTTGAATTGGGATATGTTTTTAAATGAGGCTGCGCAAACGCTCGCGCCTTCCAACTTGATTTGGGTTTACTTTGTTATTATATTGGCGAAATTTTTCCACGAAAGCGGCCATGCCTTTGCTTGCAAATATTTCAGCGCGAAGGACGGGCTTCGCGGTGATGTGCATAATCTTGGTATTATGCTTTTATTATTTGCGCCTGTGCCCTATATTGACGTTAGTTCAAGCACGCAATTGCGCTCAAAGTTTTCACGCGCGGCAATAGCCTTTGCAGGTATGTATTCTGAACTTTTATTAGCCTTTTTAGCCACCCTTCTTTGGGCTAACACTTCGCCAGACACCAGCCTACATTTACTTGCCAGAAATAGCATTATTATTACTTCTGTCACTACTATACTATTTAATATAAATCCTTTATTGCGTTTTGACGGTTATTTTATATTCTCAGACCTTCTTGATTTGCCAAATCTTTACCAAAGATCCCAACAATTTACATTATACCTTATAAAAAAATATATTTTAGGTATTAAAAATGCCACAACAAATGTCAAAAAGCAAAATGAAAAAATAATCTATCCTCTCTATGCAGTTTTTGCCTTTATTTATCGTGTATTTATTACTTTAGGTATTTATTTTATCTTGAGAAATACCCTAGCAACACTTGGCATTGTGCTCATGTTTTGCTTGCTTTTTGTCTGGTTTATTTTGCCTCTTATCAAGGGCATTATCTATTTATTTACAGGCTCAGAGCTTGCAGGCATAAGGCCAAAAACTATTTTTCGAGTTTTCCTTATCCTCGGGGTCAGCAGCTGTATACTAACTTTTATTCCTGTTTCAAACACAATCACTATTGATGGCATTGTAGAAAGCAGGGAATATAGAATTATTTTTGCTGAAGTTGAGGGAACTTTAGAAGAATTTTTAGCCAGTGATACAAAAGTAGAAAAAGATATAAGCCTACTTGCCACAATTGCTAACCCTGGCCTTTTGGCGCAATACGAAGAGATGAAACTTTCTGTTGATATCACAAAAGCAAAATATGAATTTGCCCAAGAAAAAAGTGATATAAACCAATTAGGGCTCAATCTTTTAGAATATCAATCCGCCTTGCAGCAATTGATGATATTAGAATACCAAGTATCAAAGCAAAATATTATTTCTGCCATTGACGGTATTTGGGTTGCGCCTGAGTTAGGCAGAAAGCAAGGTAAATGGATTGCAAGAGGCGAGGCTTTAGGCAGTGTGTATGATCCTAAATCTCTGCGCCTTCGACTTCTAGTTAATCAATTTGATGCGGCTCGTCTTTTTGCTGAAAAGATTATTTTTGCTGATTTTGTTATTTCTGACAGAATAGATATACGCGATAAGGAGAATAACTTTTTCTCGGCTATTCTTGAAGGCAAACCAATGCAAGCAGGGCGCAAAGAAATCATTCACCCATCGCTTGCTATAGAGGGTGGTGGCGATATTATCACTGTGCAAAATCAAGGCAGAACTGAAACCTTAGAGCATTTCTTTGAACTGCGCCTCATACCAAATGAAGAAGCTTTAGACTATCTTTTATCTGGGCAAAAAGTTATTGTGCGCCTCCAATTTGAAAAAATGCCCCTTTTGTTCCAATGGGCTCGCCGTATACGCCAATATTTTCTTAACTATCAATAAGACTAGGAAAACAATGTATTATAGAGAAGCCACACATTACGATCAATTCTTTGTAGGAAGAACAAGGGGCAATGATAATTTCCAAGTGCCTCTTGGTTATGATTGGTTTATACGCCGCATTGAGCTCTTGTTTCATAAAAAAACTCAAGCTTCTGAACTTATGGATTTAGCTGAAAAAATCCTTGAACAAAGCCCGCGCTTTATTTCTTTGAAAGACAGTGAGCTCTACTTTCAACTCAATGCATATAAAGAACTTTTCCGTATGCAAAAAGAAAGCGAAGAAGAATTTATTTTAGCAATGGCGATGATATGTGAAATTTCCTTTCGTGTGCGCGGGCAAAGACCCTACAAAACTCAGATAGCTGGAGCTTTGGGCCTTTTAAAAAATTGCATTATTGAAATGGCTACAGGCGAAGGCAAAACTCTCACAGCCTCTTTAGCCGCTGTTGTTTTTGCTTGGCGCGGAAAAGGTTGTCATGTTGTTACATCTAATGACTATCTCGCCGCAAGAGATAATGAAACTCTTGAAACATTCTATGCTGCCTGCAAAGTAGTTTCTGCTTCAATTACGCAGGATGCCGATCCAAAAGAAAGAAAAAAAGCCTACCAAGCAGATATTACATACCTTACAAGCAAAGAACTTTTAGCTGACTTTCTTAAAGATCAAATGACTTTAAAAGAAATAAATTCGCAAGAAAAATTGCTTATCCATAACCTTTCCAACAAAGAAACTCTTGAGCTTTTGCAAAGAGGTTTTTGCTATGCTATTGTCGATGAAGCAGATTCCGTTTTGTGCGATGGCGGCAGCATTCCCCTACTTCTTTCCATTCCAAAGCCAAATGCACCTTCACCTTTGCAATATCAAATTGCTTACAATATTTCAAAAGATATGAAACAAGGGCAAGACTATCGTGTGAATAAAGCATTTAAACAAGCAACTCTCACAGATATTGGCAAGAAAAAAACTATGCAATCCTTACTCGAAAATAAGAATTGGGCAAAAAAAACTAGAGCTATTGAATTAATAACTCAAGCCCTTGAAGCAAGAGAGTTTTTTCAAGAATCAGTGCAATATGTTTTAAAAGATGGAAAAGTTATCATTATTGATGAAGCCACAGGCCGTATTATGCCTGATCATGAATGGAGAGATGGTATGCACCAAGCGGTTTCGGCAAAAGAGAATGTTGAAATTATTGCTCCACGCACAACTAGCGCGCAATCAACTTTCCAAGACTTTTTCCTTCGTTACAAAACCATTGGAGGAATGACAGGCACTGCCCTTGAATCAAAAAGTGAATTTTTACAATTTTATAGAATGTTTGTAGTTCAACTGCCAACATATAAGCCTATTTTGCGCTATAATTCTTATACTGCTATCCACAAAGACAGTGCGACTAGAATTGCAGACATCATTCGCACAACAAAAGAAGAAAGCGCAAAAAAACGCGCGGTGTTGATAGGCACAAAAAGCATTGAAGCCTCAGAGGAAATTTCAAAAGCCTTAGATGAAAACGGCATCAAGCATGAATTACTCAATGCCTTAAGCCATGAAAGAGAAGCTGAAATTATAGCTCTGGCAGGCAAAGAAAATGCAGTCACGGTAGCAACAAATATGGCTGGGCGCGGCACTGACATTAAACTTGACGCCAGCGTTAAAGAAAGTGGGGGCTTGCACGTTATTCTAACTGAATTTAATACTTCAGTTCGCATAGATAGACAGCTTTACGGGCGTTCCGGCAGGCAAGGAGATCCCGGCACTAGCGCAAATATTGTTTCAATGGAAGATGATTTTTTTAAAGCTATGCCGCATTTCTTACAAATATTTATAAAAGGACTTTTAAGCAATAAGGCAAGCAAAAGGCTTGGTGTTTTTATTGCCCTAAAAACAATACGTTTATTTCAAAAATATCTTGAATATACGGCTCTTTCTCAAAGAAAGTCTATGCTTAAAGCAAACCGTTCTTTTGCTGACTTAATCAGCTATAGTGGTAAGAAAGATTAAATTACTTTCCTCGTATAGAAAGCCATTTATACACAGCATCTGAGCGGTTTCTGGCTTTTAATTTTTTATAAACACGAGTCAATGTTTTGCCCACAGTGATTACTTGAATATTTAAAATTTCAGCTATTTGTGTATTGCTATTTCCTCGTGAAGCTAATTCTAAAACCTCAACTTCACGCGGAGCTAATGAGCAAGCAAGCTCTATACTTATATTTAGATTTTCTTGAAGATTAGAAAGCAGATGTGAAATTGACTCATCACTCTTTGCCTTTGCACTCAACAAATTTAGAAGGGGCAAAAGTTCTTGGCTATGCTCTACAATTGAATGCAAAATGCTCTCAATGCTCTTCTCACCTTTATCTTCATCTTCCTTGCTAAGATTTGAAGAAATAGTTGAAAGAAAACGCAACCATACATTATCCTGTAAAATGTCATGCGGATAGACTGTAGGATATGCGGTATGACTTGCCGTGCAGGCTACTAGATCTGTCTTTGAATTCAATTCTGTTAAAATTCCAGTATCTTGCTGTGATTGATAGTCACATAAATATATACCAAGCTGAGCTGAAAGATCTTCTGGTTCTATTCTTTTATCCATATGAACACCCATTCTTTATCTAGCAATAAAACAAGAAAAAAACTCTATAAAGCTAAAAACTTAAACCTATTCACTATTATGGCTTTTAATGGGCAAAAAGTCAATTCTTAAAATCTTTTAAGTAAATTATTCATCATTATAAATATTTAAATGCATATCTGAAAATAATTCTTGCCATTCATGATCTTTTGGCATTTGTACAAGGCTAAAATCATCCCATTCTATTTTATAATGGTGCAGCATAAAGCTTTTATCTTCAAGGCAGTCTTCGTCAATGCCGTATAATGTATCATTTACTAGTGCGTTACCAATATAAGCCATATGTGCTCTTATTTGGTGGCGCACTCCTTTATAAATTATACATTCAACAAGGCTTGTTCCATTTTGCGAACAAAGCTTTTTTACTTCAGTTCTTCTTGTGTGATCCAAAGCTTCTTCGTCTAAAACTCTTACTTTAATCCTTGATATATCAATAGAATTATCTACAACAAAGGAATTTTCAACTTCATTTTCTACATGAGCAAGATAATATTTTTTAACCCTTCCCTCGTCTTGAGCTTCTTTATATTTTGCATATGCACGCTCATGTTTGCAAATGAGAACAATACCAGAAGTGTCATTGTCAAGACGATTTAATACTATTGCAGATGGATATTGAAGTAAAATTGCTTCCTCAAGTGAACTTGAACCCATGCCTTCAATCTTAGCTGTAGGAATGCCTCTTTCTTTATAAAAAGCTATATAATTCTCGTCTTCTTTAAGAATATCTAAGACTAGATTGCCTGTATCTTCTTCTTTTAATACAGTAATTTCATTGCCTGTTCTTACCTTATAAGAAGCAGGCCTTTTTTTGCCATTCACCAAGACTAAGCCTCTATCACAAAGGCGTTTTCTTGCTCTTTTAGGATAATTTGCAAATTCTTTATCCTCTTCAAGGGCAAAATCAAGGCGATAATTATTATATTTTTCAGATACTTTCATAAATATAAAAAAAGCAGACAGAACCAAAGCCCTGCCTGCTTGTTATTAGTGTAATGGTGTAAATAATTTTTTATTTACGTATACCATGAATACCGCTGTGAAGGGCAATTTCTAAACGCACATCAGCACGTTTGAGAGCTTTTTCAGCTCGCAATTGATCAACACCTTCGCATTCAGTACAGTTGATATAGTCAAGAGCACGCTTTTTTGCCGATTCTGCACGAGCAGTATCAATATCATCAGCAAGTTCTGCTGATTCGGCAAGCACTGAAACCATGTTACCAGCAATTTCTAAGAAACCGCCTGAAATAAAGGCCCACACGGTTTTTCCGTCTTTTCTATAGTATAAACCACCGATTTGAAGTGCAGACAAAAGCGGAATATGCCCTGGCATAATACCAATCTGCCCATCGATACCTGGAGCACCAACATAATCAACTTCAGTTGAAAGCACGTTGCTATCAGGTGTTACTATTTCAATGTGCAAAGCTTGCATACTTCACCTACTTTTCTTGTTCGCGAGCGTTATATCTTGCAACTGCATCTTCAATGCTACCAACCATGTAGAAATCGTTTTCAGCAAGATGATCGTATTCACCAGCTAAGATATCTTTGAATGAGCGGATAGTATCTTCAAGTTTTACATAAACGCCTGGTGTGCCTGTGAATGTTTCAGCAACGTGGAATGGTTGTGACAAGAAACGCTGAATACGACGTGCACGGTTAACAATGATTTTATCATCATCACCAAGTTCGTCCATACCAAGAATAGCAATGATATCTTGCAAATCTTTGTATTTTTGAAGAATTTGTTGCACTTGACGCGCAATACCGTAGTGTTCTTCACCAACAACTAATGGATCAAGGATACGTGAAGTTGAGTCAAGTGGATCAACAGCAGGGTAAATACCAAGCTCTGAAATCGCACGAGAAAGAACAAGTGTACCGTCTAAGTGAGCAAATGTTGTAGCAGGTGCAGGGTCAGTCAAGTCATCGGGATGCACGTAAACATCTTGCACAGATGTTATTGAACCTTTTG
>CAYJFE010000009.1:0-6787 GCA_964369165.1 uncultured Desulfovibrionaceae bacterium
CCTGCTGGTTACGAATCAGCTGCTCTGCCAACTGAGCTAAATCGGCACAGTTCTTTTATATGAAAAGATGGTAGGCTTTGTCAAGAAGTATATAGTCATAATAAAAATTGCAAAATAGGATAGCAAGATTCTAATATATTCAAATTATAGTCATTAATGATAGTTCTTGACTTCAAAAAAAAATAATCTATAATTTATGAAAGTAAAGGAGTTTTTTGTGATTGATTTTGATCCTGTGAGCAAGCATTATGATTTATTGAATCATCTCTTGAGTTTAGGAGTTGATTATTATTGGCGTTATCGCATGGTAAGCAGCATTTGCTTTGGCCCTAAGAAAAAGATTTTAGATATGGCAGCGGGCACGCTTGATGTGAGCATTGCTCTTGCGAATAAATTTAAAGAAAGCGAAATTATTGCTGGTGATATTTCAAAGAAAATGCTTGAAATGGGTGAGAAAAAAATCACTATAAAACATAGGCACCAGATAAAAACTCAAGTTATTGATGCACAAGATATTCCCTATGATGATAATATGTTCGATGCTTCAACAATAGCTTTTGGCATTAGAAATGTGCCAGATAGAATTAAAGCTTTGTCTGAAATGCACAGGGTGTTAACTCCGGGCGGGCAGCTTCTTGTCTTGGAGTTTTCTGCAATACAAAAACCAAAATTTTTGAAGACTCTCTACCATTTCTATTTAGACAAAGTGATGCCAAAAATTGCGGCTCTTATTTCGGGAGAAGGTGAGTCTTATAAGTATCTCTCTAAATCAATTGAAGAATTTCCACAACCTGAAGATTTTTGCAAAGAAATAAAGCAAGCTGGTTTTGATTTTATCTTACACAAAAAACTCACCTTCGGGGTAGCGCATTTATATATTGCTATAAAATCCTAATTTTTCAGTTTGTTAGAGTAAAATCGGTAAAAGAATTGATAGAACAATATGAAAAAATGATGTGCCAAGGGCAGTAATTTTCAATTGTTTGTCTAGAATTTTATGATCATAAGAAGTGTATACTTTGTAAGTGCTTAGCAGTACAGGAAAAGCCAAAAAGCAAAGCGCAAAACCAATAATTCCTAGTTTTGGCACTAGATAGAAGATCCACGCAATTAACGCAGTAACTACAAGACATACTTGATATTTTCTGGCTCCTTTTTCGCCAAGTCTTAGGGCAATAGTTCTTTTGCCGTGCACTTCATCTTGTTGCATATCGCGCGTATTGTTGATGTTTAGAACGGCCGTAGCCAGTAAGCCTGCGGCTATAGCGGGTAAAAATGGTGCATTCTCAAGCGTTTGCGCATAGAGATAGTAAGAGCCTAAAACTGCCACCAAGCCAAAATAGACAAAGACAAAATAATCACCTTTTGCGTTATAACCATAAGGATTTTTGCCCATAGTATAAAAGAGGGCGGCCAAGATTGCGCTGATGCCTAAAAGAGCAAAATAAAACCAATGTTTCCAGTCTGTTCCAAAAGCAAGGGCGAAAAGCAGGCAAGCATTTATAAGAATAATAGCAATGACGATTTTAATCGCCCTTTTCATACTTTGCGGGCTGATTTGCCCAGAACTTACCGTTCTTGTGGGGCCGAGTCTATCTGCGCCATCAAGATTTTTTTCAGCATCGCCATAATCATTTGCAAAATCAGAAAGAGTTTGTAGTAAAACACCTGTTAATACAGTAAAAATGAAAATTGGCCAAGAAAAAATATTGTTGATAGCCGCAAAGCTTGAACCAAGAAAAAGCCCTGAAAGTGAAAGAGGGAGTGTGCGAGGGCGCATGGCTGAAATCCACGCTTTTATTGGAATATTTTGTTTCATATACCTTACTCTTTTAGTTTATAGAGATATTAAAAAGCAAAAGAGCAAAAAAGTCAAACTAAGCTTAAAATCAATCCAAAATTTTACCATCGAGTGAAAGAGTGATCACTTGCCAAGGAATCATGTTTTTATCATGCATATAAGCATTTTCAATAGCTTTTTTTGCAGCAACTTCAAGACCAGTGCAGCAAGGCACTTCCATTTTTACAATCGTGAGAGATTTTATTTTATTTTCTTTCAATATTTCCGTCAATTTTTCACTATAGTCAACGCCATCAAGCTTAGGGC
The DNA here is from genome assembly GCA_964369165.1 of uncultured Desulfovibrionaceae bacterium. Taxonomy (GTDB): domain Bacteria; phylum Desulfobacterota; class Desulfovibrionia; order Desulfovibrionales; family Desulfovibrionaceae; genus CAYJAZ01. Next base: position 2,108 of record CAYJFE010000009.1, read on the forward strand.
AGCCTATAAGCACAGTTTTATTTCTTATAAAATCATTGTGGAAATTAGCGTAGGCATAGGCAGAACAATCAGCGGCTATAAGTAAGCTTTTATTTTGAAAAAAGTCGGCTTTAATGGGGGCAAGTTTTATTTGTATAGGCCACTGTCTTAGTTGACTCATTGAAGAATTTTCCCCTGTGCCTTGCAGAGAGGGAGTGTGAAGTTTAGCTATTGAGGGTGAATCTTGTGATGAAACTGTTTGCATTGGCTTTAATTCCATCACTTGTTTTGATGGGCAAGAATACGCATTGCCTTGGTCTATGTCTTTATTATGCTTGATATCTACATCAGAAAAAGAAATAGCGTCAACAGGGCACATAGGCAAGCAATTGCCAAGGCCGTCGCAATAATCGTCACGCACAAGTTTTGCTTTACCATCAATAATTTGTATAGCTTTTTGCTGACAAGCATTGGCGCAAAGTCCGCAACCAACACATTTTTCTTCATTGATTTGTATAATTTTTCTTGCCATACTTTCCTCTCATATACTTTTGAATTTTGAAGCATACCCTAGTAAAAATAAATTAATACTTCTATACAGCTTTGTCTATGAGAATTGTCACACTTTTTAATTTGTGAATAATCCAAAAAAAAGGAAAGCATCGCTTGATGTTTTCCTTTTTGATTGTTTTATAATTTATTTAATTTATATTTTGCCAGAACGCAAATTCTCAATAACAGAAGAAAGTGCGTCAGTTGCGCTGAGTAGTTGATCAACAGCGGCACCTGCTCTTTCTTCACCGTCAGCAAGTTCTTTTGTTGTTTGACTCATTTCTTCAGCATTATTTTTGATTTCAGTTGAGGTTTGAGCCTGTTCTTCACTAGCAGAAGCAATTGAGCGTATTTCACTTGCTGTATTGTCTGCTAATTGCTCAATATTTGAGAGAGATTCTGAAGCTTGATCAACAACTTCTGAAGATTTATTGACAAACTCTGCCGCGCCACGCATAGCATTCATATTCACTTGCGTACTTTCTTGAATAGTGGTGATGGCTTGGTTTACTTGCTTTGTCGCTTCCATGGTTTTCTCAGCTAACTTTCTTACCTCGTCTGCAACAACGGCAAAGCCACGTCCTGCATCGCCAGCTCGTGCAGCTTCAATAGCAGCATTGAGGGCAAGGAGGTTTGTTTGGTCGGCAATATCTGAAATCACATTCATAATAACGTCGATAGATTCAGCTTGACTGCCAAGTGCTTCTAAACCTTCACGCATAGAAAGACTTTGCTCTTGGATTTTTGCCATATTTGAAATAACATCGCCCATAAGTTGACGACCTTTTTGCGCTTCTGAGAAAGTATTGTCCGCAAGATTTGCAGTTCTTGCACTACTTGAAGCAACTTCAGTTACTACAGAATTCATTTCATTGATAGCTGTGTATATTTGTGAAACTCTGCCTGATTGTGAACTTGTAAGCTGGCTAGATACTTCAACTTCATCAAAGAGCTGCTTGGTTGCACCTTGAAGACGTGACATAACATGATTTATTTCTTCCGCTGCTTGCAAAATGCCCTCTTGCTTAGCGTGTTCGCCTTGAATTTTTGCTTCTTCGGCTTCTTGGAAGGCTAAGCGAGATTGCTCAAGCGCGTGTTCAGATTCTTTCATCTTGTCGTTTGCTGTTGAAATAAGCTCAGCAAGTTTGCCTACCATTTCAAGCAAGCTTTTGTGTAACAAGCCAAGCTCGCCTTTGAAAGGTGCCGGGTTTTTAGGAATAGCATCAAGATTACCGTTTGCAACCGCTTGTGAAGCATTTGCTAAAGTTTCGACTGGTTTTGCGATTGAGCGTGAAAGAATAAAGGCGAAAACTACCATGATTGCAATAATCAAAATACCTGCCATCAAAATACTGATAGTGATATCCATAGCATCAGCAAATACTTCTGATTCTTGCTGAAGCATTGCGTATTTCCAACCATCATCGTCTTTGAAAACTTGAATAAGCCATTTTTTATTGTCAAAATTTATGCTTTCAGCTGATGCGCCAGATGTATTCATTGCTACTTGAAGTTCTGCAACGGCATCTTTTGGAAGAGCATCAAAAGTTTGTCCAAGCCAGCTATCTTTGCCAACTTGTGTGCGTGAACTGATGATTTGCCCAAATGGGTTTACCAATATCATAAAGCCTGTTTCGCCAATAACAGCAGAGCTTACTTGCTTGTCAAGAGTTTCAAGGCTAAAGTCAATAGCACTTGCGCCAATCATGGCATTATTTTCAAAGACAGGCGTAACAACTGTGGTCACAACGCTGCCACTATCAGAAAGATAGGCATCAGTAACTATAGTTTTTTTAGCACTTTGTGCATCAAGATACCAAGGGCGTTTACTAGGATTAAAACCTTCAGAAAGTCTGTCGTTTGGAGCTTGCGTGATGCCGCCATACTGGTTTGAAACATATACTAAGAAGTAATCAGAAAAATGATTTTGCATATTTTGCAATTCATCATAAAGGCCGCGCTCAGGAAAGGGTAGAGAAGAGCCATCAGTTTTTACGCCTCCAGGAATATCAACATAAACTGATAGATTGTCAATGCTTTGTTTAAACGTTTTAGAATCAGCTATGAGTTCAGCATTTGACTTTGCTGTGTTCAGAAATTGCTTAACAAATGAACTCATCTGTACAAGCTGAGAATCAGCTGAGATAAGAAATTGACTTGTGAGGGCTTTTTTTACTTCAAAGTTTACTGTGGCTGTAACACAAGCAACTGTGATAATAACGGCAAGCACAATTGCCGAAGTGATTTTAGATCCAATACGCATACAAACCTCTTTTTTATATATGTCATTTGACAAAAGTTCTTCTAGAAGGAATTTAAACAATAGTCAAGCCTCAAGCATAAAGGCTTTTCACTTATCTTAACGGCATTTGAATCTAAAGCAATAGGCTGAAGAGTTTAAAATAATTAAGAATGACTATTTTATTTTCAACTTGCAGTTTAGATTAATTTTGCTTATACTTACACAACTAATAAATATACTCATTGTGAGGAAAGTATGAGCAAAAAATATATTCTCGCCCTTGATCAGGGCACCACTTCGTCAAGAGCTATTTTGTTTGACCATAATTCAAATATTTTACAAATAAAGCAAAAAGAATTCAGGCAGATATACCCAAAGCCCTCATGGGTAGAACATAGCCCTACAGAAATTTTTGATACGCAAGCAAAAGTAGCCAAAGAATGTGTGAAAATTGCGGGTATTGATCCAAATGACATTGCGGCTGTAGGAATTACTAATCAGCGCGAAACTACTATAGTGTGGGATAAAAAAACAGGTGTTCCAATTTATAATGCTATTGTCTGGCAAGATAGGCGCACAGCCGCATTTTGTGATCAACTCAAAGAAGAGGGCAAGGCTGAAATTATTCGTCAAAAGACAGGCCTTGTCTTGGATGCCTATTTTTCAGGCACTAAGATTGCGTGGATTTTAGATAATGTTGAGGGAGCGCGTGAAAAAGCTGAAAAAGGCGAACTTGCTTTTGGAACAGTGGATTCTTGGCTTATCTGGAATTTCAATAAAGAAGGCGCTCATGTGACAGATCCCTCGAATGCAAGTAGGACACTTCTTTTTAATATACATACTGGTGATTGGGATAATGAGCTTTTGGAGATGTTGAATATTCCAGCTTCTATGCTACCTAAAGTATGCCCTTCTTCTAGTGTGATGGCAGCTGTGCACCCTGAATTTTTTGGCCATGCTTTGCCTATTTCAGGAGTTGCAGGCGATCAACAAGCTGCAACTTATGGAAATGCTTGCCTTAAAGAAGGTATGGCGAAAAATACTTATGGAACGGGTTGTTTTTTGCTTATGAATACTGGATCTGGAGTACGCGAAAGCAAGAATAATATGCTTTCAACCGTGCTGTGGGAAAATGCAAGAGGCATGAAATATGCGCTTGAAGGCTCGGTTTTTGTGGGTGGAGCTGTGGTGCAATGGCTTAGAGATGGCCTAAAAATCATTGAAGATTCGTCTGATATGGAAGGCCTTGCTTCTTCTGTGCCTGACAATGGCGGAGTGTATTTTGTGCCAGCATTTGTAGGGCTTGGCGCACCTTATTGGGATCAATACGCGACGGGAACTATGATTGGACTGAGTCGTGGCACAACGAGAGGGCATATTGCAAGGGCAACGCTTGAAAGTATAGCTTTACAAACACTTGATATTTTAGATGCTATGCAAAAAGATGCCTCTATGCCGATTTCAACTTTGCGAGTTGATGGTGGCGCTAGCAAAAATAGTATGCTTATGCAATACCAGGCCGATTTGACTGGCCTTGTGGTGGAACGTCCTGTCATCACCGAAACAACAGCTCTTGGTGCAGCGTATTTAGCGGGGCTTGCTGTCGGTTTTTGGGAAACAGAGGAAGAAGTAATGTCAAAATGGAAACTTGAACGCGCCTTTGAACCTAAAATGAGCAAGGATGAAAGGGAATTTTTACTCAATAAATGGCATAAAGCTGTTGAGCGTTCGCGCGCATGGCTAGATAATTAGTGAGCGTAGCGAACAAAGGCTTTAGCGAACAAACAAAAACGACGTTTTTTGTGCAGTGAGGATTTTGTATGCGAAGCATAGAAATCTTTACGATTGGTCAGAAAGGGAATTTTTACTCAATAAATGGCATAAAGCTGTTGAGCGTTCGCGCGCAT
>CAYJFE010000009.1:6887-11143 GCA_964369165.1 uncultured Desulfovibrionaceae bacterium
GAATAGAATTTGACAGGTTAAAGCCTTTTGTGTTAATCACTTATACAGCGTATTGCTAGAATTTTGTATGAAAACTACATAACCTCAACATAAATTAAGGAAATATTATGAGCATGGAAATAGAATATACTGAATTACTTGAAGAACTTCTTGACGAGCTTCTCAGCGATTTAGAAGAAGGCATTTTAGAATCTGACGATGAAATTCAAGTTTTGCGTCACGATGAAGCCCTAGAAGACGGCACATTCCCTATTTTAGAAATTTATTATGAAGATGGAATTATGCAAGAACTTTTTGATGTTGACGAAAATGAAGAAGATTTTGAAACTATACAAGAAGAAAAAGAATTATATCTTCAAGATAAAGAGCATCTAAAAATGTATAAAGTATCTGATATTATAGAGGAAATGAAGGCGAAATTGAATAAATAATAAAGCAAAAGTCTAAGGAGAAAGAAATGCCTCAGCGTATAGAACACGACTTTATAGGCGAACTTGTGATTCCAAATGATGTCTATTATGGTGTGCAAACTTTTAGGGCTATTGAAAATTTTCAACTTTCTAAAACCAAAATCAGTGATATCCCCGAATTTGTTGATGCTTTTGCTATGATCAAAAAAGCTTGTGCCCATACAAATTATGATTTAGGCGAATTAGCTGAGGATAAATTTAAAGCTATTTGCCAAGCTTGCGACGAAATTCTTGCAGGCAAATTTCACGATCAATTCCCAACGGATTGCCTTCAAGGCGGCGCAGGAACTTCTGTGAATATGAATGCAAATGAAGTGATTGCAAACCGTGCTTTAGAAATTATGGGGCATAAGAAGGGCGAGTATGAATTTTGTCACCCAAATAATGATGTAAACCATGCGCAATCAACCAATGATACCTATCCTACGGCTATTCACCTTGCTGTCTATAGAAAAATGATGCGCTTAGTGGAAGATATACGCTATTTAAGTGAAGGGTTTAGCGCAAAAGGTAGAGAATTTTCTGATGTTGTAAAAATGGGCAGAACGCAATTACAAGACGCTGTGCCTATGACTTTAGGCATGGAATTTGAAGCTTATGCAAAATCTTTGCGCGAAGAAATTTCACGTATTGAAGACGCGAGCAAGGTTTTGCTTGAAGTGAATATGGGAGCAACAGCCATTGGTACAGGCATAAATGCGCCTGAAGGCTATGCTGAACTTTGCGTAAAACACCTTTCTTCTGTGACTGGCTTAGATATTATTTTGTCTGACAATTTGATCGAAGCTACTTGGGATACTGGTGATTATGTGCTTATTTCTGCCACGATGAAAAGGATTGCAGTAAAATTATCTAAAATTTGTAACGATTTACGCCTTCTTTCTTCGGGGCCACGTTGCGGTTTTAATGAAATTAATCTGCCACAGCTTCAGCCAGGTTCTTCAATTATGCCAGGCAAGGTGAATCCTGTTATTCCAGAAGTGGTGAATCAGGTTTGCTTTGATGTTATAGGTAAAGATACTACTGTCTGCTTTGCTGCAGAAGCTGGCCAATTAGAATTGAATGTGATGGAGCCAGTGATCGCTTTTGCTCTCTTTACTGGTCTTGAAAGATTGAGAAAGGCTTGCCGCACTTTGCAAGATAAGTGCATAAGCGGCATTACAGCAAATAAAGAAATCTGCCGCTCTTATGTTGAAAATAGCATAGGCATTGTGACTGCGCTTAATCCATATATTGGCTACGAAGCTTCTGCCGCTATTGCAAAAGAAGCTATGCTGACAAATGGCTCTGTATGTGAGTTAGTTTTGAAACATAATCTTATGTCAAAAGAAAAGCTTGATGAAGTGCTTTCACCTGAGCATATGCTTCATCTAAATAAAAAGAAATAATACAAATGGATAGCAATTTAGCAAATATTGTTATTTTAGCAACAGGCGGTACTATTGCTGGTGCCGCCTCTTCGGCGACTGAATTGACGGAATATAAGGCCGCCACTCTCTCTCCTCATGATCTTATTGCCGCTGTGCCTTCTATTGTTGAAATAGCGAATATACGCGCAGAAGAAGTGGCTAATGTTGCCAGCGAAGATTTCACCTTTGCTATCTTGCTTGCACTTGCAAAGAGAATTAACATATTATTACAAGAAGATAGCTGTGATGGTATAGTTGTCACGCACGGAACGGACACTTTAGAAGAAAGTGCGTATTTTCTAAATCTTGTAGTGAAAAGTACAAAACCTGTAGTGATTGTAGGCTCTATGCGCCCAGCAACGGCTATAGGGGCTGATGGACCACTCAATTTATTGAATGCTGTTGGCGTTGCGGCAAGTAAGGACGCGTGTGATAAAGGCGTTCTTATAGTGCTTGATGGGCAAATTATAGCCGCAAGAGAAGGCACAAAGTCAAACACTCTTTCAACAGAAACCTTTAGAGCACATGAATTGGGTTCATTGGGGTATGTTGTTGATTTTAAAGCTGTTTTTTACCGTGATGTGATAAGAAAGCATACTATAGAAGCTGAATTTGATATTACAAATATCGAAAGCTTGCCAAGGGTGGATATTGTTTATGAATATCTTGATGCCTCGCCAATTATGTATAGAGCTCTGATCGACAGCAAGCCCGATGGCATTGTGATTGCGGCAACGGGCAATGGTTGTCTTTCAAAATTAGCTGTTGAGCTTTTTGGAAATGCCGAAAAAAAAGGCATTCATGTTGTGCGTTCTTCTCGCACAGGTTCAGGGGTTATCACTGCAAATAAACTCGATACATTAAAGGGCTTTATCGCTTCTGATAATCTCAATCCGCAAAAGGCAAGAATACTCCTCACCCTTGCATTAACAAAAACAAAGAATATTGCTCTTATACGCAAAATGTTTGCTACATACTAAGATATGTTTCTAAATTTTACTACTTTCTAAGGACTTGATATGAATGCACATGAATTGATTGATTTGGTTAAAGCTGAACTTGTTCCCTCACTTGGTTGCACTGAGCCCGTTGCGGTTGGGCTTGCTGTATCAAATACTTGCATTCATTTAGAAAATGAGCCTACACATCTGCATTTGCGCGTGAGTTCAAATATATTTAAAAATGCTTATTTTGTGACAATTCCAGGCACTAAGGAAGCTGGCCTTCCTCTTGCCGCCTCATTGGGCTATCTTTTAGCAAAGCCTGAAAATACTATGGAAATTTTTGCAAATGTCACGCCAAAGCTCATAGAAGAAGCGCATAAACTTATAGCAAAAGATTTTGTAAGCGTTGAATTTATCAAGGATTCTCACTTGCTTATAGAAGTTACAGCTACTAATCACAAAGAAAAAATCTATTCCATTACTTACGATAGTCACGATAAAATGGTACATCTTGAAAAAGACGATAAAGTGCTCATCAATCTAAAAAGCGAATTGCAAGACAAGAAAGATTCACCCATAATGCAGATGAATATCGCCGACTTAGTGCGCATTGCCGAAACTGTTCCCCTCAAAGATTTGGACTTTTTGAAAGAGGCCATAGAGATGAATGTAGCGGCAGCAGAAGAGGGACTTAAAAACGATTATGGCATGAAGATTGGTAAAACCATGAAGAAAATGTTCGATGAAAAAGAGCTTCCTCATGACTTGGCTTATACAGTGAAGATGGTGGTTTCCGCCGCAGTGGATATGCGTATGGGCGGAGGGCCAAAACCAGCGATGACCTTGCTTGGTTCTGGTAATCAGGGTTTTGAATCTACCTTGCCTATAGTTGCCGCCTGTGATTTTCTAGGTCAAAGCGAAGAAAAGAAATTACGTGCACTCTTACTTTGCTACAGTATTTCAATGCGTGCAAAATACGCTGTGGGGCTTTTGTCGCCTATTTGTTCTGCTTTATTCACCGGTTCAGGTGTAGCCGCTTCTATTGCTTGGCTTTTAGGTGGCAATCAAGAAGCCATTCAAGGTGCGATGCAAAATCTTTATTCAAATCTTTCAGGCATTATGTGCGATGGCGCAAAAGGATCTTGCTCTTCAAAGCTTTCAACTTGCGCTGGTGAGGCTGTTTTAGCCGCAAAGCTTGCCTTGCATGGTTCAGCCGCGAATGCGACAGATGGTCTAGTGAGTGAGAATATTGAGGATACACTCGATAATATCGCCCGTGTTTCCACAGAAAGTTTAAAAGATGTTGACATAAACTTAATCGACATAATGATGAACAAGGCCTAATGAAGCGATTTTGCGCTTTTTCTGCCTCACTCATTTTTTTCCTCTAGTCGTGTATGTTTTGATACACTCCTATCGTCAAAAAATTCTTT
>CAYJFE010000009.1:11243-44150 GCA_964369165.1 uncultured Desulfovibrionaceae bacterium
GCAAACTTGCTTCATTAGATTGGCAGCGATTTTGCGCTTTTTCTGCCTCACTCATTTTTTTCCTCTAGTCGTGTATGTTTTGATACACTCCTATCGTCAAAAAATTCTTTGTTGAAAAACTCGCACACTTGCTTCATTAGATTGGCAGCGATTTTGCTTGCAAGTTTGCTTTATTAGAACGGCAGCAATTTGCACTTTTCTGCTATTTGTGTGAATAAAGATAGACTGAGAGCAGTTGATTAATATATTTAAGTGAATTCATTTCTCTTTCAGTCCAAACCCTAAAGCTTGAGCAATCGTCCAAAGAAAGAATAATATGCGGTTTATTCATGCTTTTTGAGTGCACAAAGGCAAAAGATTTAATGTATTCTTCCTGCAAAAGAGGATAGATTTTTTGCACATCTTCTAAGGAAGTGTCATTACTGAAGATATAATCATGTTTTTCAATTTTTTCAATGAATTCAGCGAATTGTGATTTGTCGTAATGCTGTGTATCTTTTTGTGAGCCTATAAATTGTGAGCACCACTCGTAGCTGACTTTATAATTCGTGGCCGATTGGTTTGAAGTAAGAAGGTACGCTCTGTCAACTTTTAGGTATTCACCAATAAATTCAAGTAATTTCTGCACAGTTTCTTCTTGCGTTAATCCCTGTGAAATTGTGTCATAGACAATTGAAATCATATTCGCATCAACATAACTATTTTTCATCCTATCTCCTGTTTCAAGAGGTATAAAGGATTTAAGGCAACCATTAGCAAAATCTCTTGAATAGAAGGTGTAGCAATCCTTACCGCGAGCTTTTGATTGATAAAGGGCTTCATCAGCCGCTTTATAAAGATCTTCATAGGTCTTGCCGTCTTGAGGGTAGAGGGCAATGCCTATGCTGCCTGAAATCTTATGATCATAGTTTTCTTTTGTATAGCTTTTTGTTAAGGCTTGATTGATAAGGCGTGCCTTTGTGACAATAGTATTCATGTCATTAGTATTCTTTAGGAAAAGTACAAATTCATCGCCACCAATTCTGCCTAAAATATCGCCACCTTTGAAGCGAGCGTGTAAGTCTTCCGCGACAGTATTAAGAACAGTATCGCCAAAATAATGCCCTAATTTATCATTGATAGATTTGAAGTTATCAATATCAAAAATAAAGATTGTGTGGGACTTATCAGGGTTTTCAAGTAAAGTATTCTTGATAAGCCTTTCTGTTGTGATTTTATTATAGCATTGTGTGAGTTGATCGGTTTGTGAAAGCAATTCTAGCTGCTTTTTATCATGAATATCAGAGGTTTTTCCAATACAGAATAAAGGATTATTTGCATCGTCAAATATAATTTTATAGTCTATGCGAAAATAGCGTATATCGCCATTTGGCAGATTGAATTGCACTTCAACAGGATAGTGTTTGCCTTCTACCATAGCATTTGAAAAGTCCATAAAGTCTTTAATATAGTCGGCGGTTGGAATATTTGCTTCAAGTATTTCACGAGGGAAATCCATTTTTCGTGTGGGCAAATCAAGAATTTCTCGGCCTTTTCCATAGAACTGTATTGTTTTGAGTCTATTATTGTAAACCCAGAAAAATTCTGCGGCTATTTCAGAAATTGAATTAAAGAGAGTTTTATCGGATACTTCATTAAAGAAATATTCACTCACCCAACCAGCTTCATCAGTGCCAGCAAGTTGTGGGCGCAAGTCACGAGTATAGCCCGCTATAAGATAGTCGCCATCTTCGCTTTTTACTTCAAGTCTTACTAGAGTGATTTCACTTGGTATTTCTTCTCTTTCGAGCGTTTGGTGCATCCAATTGAATTTTACCCAACCTTTATTTCTTGCTTCATTAATATAGCTAAAGGCAGCCTCAGCAGAATTTCTGCCATCTGGCTGAATTTCTGGTGAAAGCATAAAGAATTTTTCAAGGTATTCTTCCTTATTATTGAGCTTGAAAAGTTGCACGGCATAATCATTGCACATAATATTGTCACGTTTATGATTCCACAAATTCATGCATAAAGGCATAGCATCTATGCAAGAGTAGAGTTCATCATAGTTGACAACAAAATTCCTTCTTGTAGGATTAGCAAAAGCTTGCACAAGCTTTTCAGCCACTATTATATTGCTTTCATAAACTTCAAGGAAGCTTTGCTGTGACATAGGACGATAAAAGAAATAGCCCTGCCCATAAGTGCAGCCAAAATCTTTGAGTAGGTTCATCTGCTCTAGGGTTTCAATGCCTTCAGCAACGCAAGCAGATTTGCCTAACTCCTTGATAGTTTTAATGATGTTTCGTACTACTGTGCGATTTTCCGCGCTTGTAGTGATATTGTCTACAAGGCCTTTATCGATCTTGACTTCGCTAAACTCAGCCATGGTGAGCATTAAAAGATTTGACTGCTTTGCGCCAAAATCGTCGAGTGAAATTTCAAAGCCAAGCTCTTTCATCTGTGCAATTTTTCTATGGAAGAATTCAAAATCCATTTTATCCATACTTTCAGTCAGTTCTATCTTCACATATTTGTGCGGCACTTGATATTTTGAACAAGTCTTTACAATTTCGTCTATCACATCGTAAGAGATAAAAGTCACTCGTGAAAAATTTACGGCTATAGGTAAAGGGTTGTCTTTTGCTATAAGGTATTGTAAAAGTTTACAAATTTCTTCAAGAACAAAGAAGTCTAGATGTCTAATAGTGCTTTCATTTTCATAGATAGGCACAAACCTGTCGGGAGGAATGATTTTTCCATCAAGGCTAATTTTGCGCACTAAGGCTTCAGCGCTTGCAATCTCGCCAGTAGAAAGATTGACTTTTGGCTGGTAATAGACAGTGAAAAGGCCGTCGCGTATTTCTTCAAGTATAATTTCAACAGGATTTAATCGTGATTGCACTCGATCCGTGACTTGTGCTTTATAATAATTCTGTTTGTCAGAATACATAATATCACTAGCCTGCGTAAGTCCTTGGCGTATATCAATTTTTTTATCTTGCCACACGCCGCCCACAGCAAAAGAAAATTCAGTGCCCGATTGCTCTTCTTTTCTCAATTTTTCGATAAGCAATTCAAATTTTGCTTGAGAGATATTAGGGCAGAGTGCGATAAATTCATCGCCAGACACACGGAAAAGATCAACTAAAATATGCTTTCTTAATATGCAAGCTACTTGCTTCAATATGGCGTCACCGTATTGCTCGCCATAAAGTTCATTCATTCTTTTTAAAGCATTCACATTGACATGCACATAGCCAAGGGAAGAAAGTTTTTTGATATCTAGCTCTTCTAATCGTTCCAAGTATTTATTGCGGTTATTTAATCCGGTAAGAACATCGGTATAAGAAAGATGTTCTAATTGTTTAAATATTTTATTTTTCTTTACGTCATCAGCAACAAAGATAATAACTGAGTGCAGAAGAGTTAAGTCTTTCGTACTTCTTCTTGGGTTGTCAACACCCATAAAATAAGTGATTTCATTATTAACACGAAGGGGAACAAGTTGAATAGATTTGCAAGAAGTAGCATCAAGTATTTTAAAAAGAGGGGAATCATGGTCAAGATCTTTATATATATCAGCTATATAGTATTCGCCGTATTCATTAAAGGCTTGCATAATTGGCAAAAGTTCTTCTTGCTTGAGAATAGGCACTTCATCAATAGAGTTCAGCTCTGGTCTTATGCACCATTCATAGGTGTTCTGAGCTGTATAACTATGTGGATTTACTTCAAAAAGATAGGCTCTGTCCGCATCATAATATTGGCATACAATAGATAAAAGCTTCATGATAGCCGAATCAAAGTCAATGTCTTCGCTTAAAGTTTGCACACATTTAATAAGCGTTTCTTCAATGGAAATAATACGCGTGAGTGATTCAATCTCCGCTTTTTGCTCCGTCGCATCAAATGCAAGAGTGAGTTTTAATCTTTTCCCTTGATACTGCACAATAGAGTCAACATGAGAATAGAATTTTTTATTTCTTTCGTTTTGTACTTCAGTATAAAGCCTTTGGCCTTCTTGCAAGAGCTTTATATTGCAGATTTCACAAACACTTGATTTGTCGTGTAAAAAATCATAACATTTTTTCCCTTGCTCAAAAGTAGGAGAAAATGGCGCAAAGGTTCGCCTTGCTAGTTCATTCACATAAACAAGCTCAAAAGTGTCTATATCAACTATATAGCACATGACATCAAAATGATCTAAAGCTAAGTGTGCTAATTCTTCAATCTTCATACGCACCGCCTTTTCAAGTTAACTAAAATCTAACCTAAAGAAGCACAGAATTCAAGAAGAAAATAGAGCATTTGTATAAAATGTGCTTATGAATGTACAAGATTAGCTTGTAAAGCGACTTTATAAGTATTTCAATGAGTTAAAATAAGAATTTTTATCTGCGATTATCGCATTTTTGATTATTCTCATAAAATGCTTTTTTGTCTTTATAAAGTGCAGCGTCAGCCTTTGCTTGAGTTTTTTCCCAATCGTCATAATCAAGTTTTTGGCCAAAAGCATAGCCTGCAGCCACACTGCAATAAGGAATAACTGCATCAGTTCTTACTTTTAGCTCATGTTTTATCGAATGAATGAAACACTCCACACTTGCTTGTGTAGGGTTGAAAAAGAATGTGGCAAATACATCACCACCGATGCGGTAAGAAACGTGCTCGTCATTTGCTTGTGACTCAAGGGCTTGTGCAAAATGTTTGATATATTCATCACCTAGTTTGTGCCCGCATTGATCATTCACGGCTTTAAGTGCGTTCAGATCGCAAAGTACAAGGGCATAATTCTCAATACGTTCTGTATGTATCAAATTTTCCAAGTCAAGATCATAGGCATTTCTATTTTTAAGGCCTGTGAGCGAATCAGTATTTGATAAATCTTTGAAATGCGGATTTGATATTCTACTGAATAAATTCCTTGAAACAAAGAAGGCGAGAATGCAAGTGAGGAGAATGACAACAGGAGTGAAAAGACGAATATTTCTAAAGGCTTGATATTGACTGTTGGCAGGAAATTCTAAGCCTATAGCGCCAATGACATTATTGTTTGTAGCATCGTGAATAGGGTAGTAAGCTACGAAAACATCGCCCCATTCTGTATTTTTGATGTCGTCAGGCATAACAATATGGCCACAGAGAGCCTTTTCTAAATCTTCTTGAAAATCTGCTTCTATAAGGTCACCCGGCTTTCTAAAGTCAGAACTGTCTTCAGGCAAGCCATCAATATGATAAATAAGTTCGCCTTGTTTATTTTTTGTTGCTGTATAGAGGTATTGAGGACCGGCAATCTCTCTGATTCCAGAGAGGAAAGAATGGGCATATGTGTAGGCAACTGTGTTCATGTCATCAGCTTCACTGATGTCAGCAAATATAGTAGAGGGAATTTCTTTGTCTATATATAAGGCTATTGAGTTTACCCTATCTTCAAGAGATGCAATCATTTGCTTATAGCTCAAAGAATATGCAAAGTAAAAGACAATTGTACTTGAGCAGACAACTAATATAGCAACAAGTATAGCGACTTGTATATCAACACGCTGACGCAATCTTTTCTTTTTCATAGTTTTCTCTTGAGCAAAAGGGTGCAAGAATAGATGTATCCATGAAAAGCATTACATAAAAGTAAAATACTGTCAAGTAAATACTTGTTTTTGCATGGGAAAATAATCACATTCTGTGGGGTATGTATAAGAAAGAAAATTATTAGCTTTGTTAAATCAATTGCCTATGAAAGGTTTTGGCGATTGGCAGACAGGGCAAAGTTCAAGCTCTTCGCTTGAAGGGAAGCCACAAAACATACAATAATAATTTGTATTATTGCTTTCTTCTTTGCTTGGTTTAGCCAGTTTTTCTTCGCTTACGAGGTCTTTTTCCTTCACTTCCGAAACTTTTTCATGCACTACTTTACCTTTTTCTTGTGTGCTTTCAAGTTTTTGTGATTCATTGAAGAGTAATTCGACAAATCTACGTTCATGATCAGCTTCAATTGAGGCAATACGTTCAAATAATTCTCCAATTTCTTCAAAGCCTTCTTCTCTCGCTATTTTGCCACTTTCAGGGTAGAATTTTTTCCATTCTTCGTTTTCGCTGAAGGCAGATTCTTTGAGATGTTCTTCGGTGCTTTTTGAAGTGTCGGTTAGCAGATTAAACCATACTTTTGCGTGGTTTAGTTCATTTTTAGCCATGCGCTCAAAAAGTTCTGCGGCTTTTTTATGCCCTCTTTTTTGTGCTATTTCTGCATAAATCATATAGCGCACTATGGCTTGCGTTTCGTTTGTAAAAGCTTTTTGTACATTAATTTTTGTTTGTGTATTTTCTATGTTCATTTAACATCCTTATTGTATTGATAAAAATAAATTATTTTAAGCAAAACTTGCTTCACATTTAGCCTTTAGGCTTTGCGCTAATGCTTGAATATCTTCGTATCTTTTGACTGCTGCCTCAGAAGTTTCTTTGACTTTTTTATCAATGCTGTCAAAATTTTCTATAGCTAAGTCTATGCACTTCATGCAAAGCTCTTCTTTTTCTTTGATATTTGTAAGAATAGCTTTCACTTTTTCAGGCGGGAAAGGGTCTTTATACGATCTTTTACCAAGAAGAGCGCTCATAACATCTGCAACAGCAACAATTCTTTGACTAAGAGTAAGATCTTCAAATTTCAAGCCCTCAGGGTAACCTTTTCCATTCAACTTTTCGTGATGTCTTATAGCTATTTTAAGCACATTGTCGCACACGCAGTCCTTTAATATATGCTTTGATAAAATCACATGATCTTGCATATAGTGGTATTCGTTATCTGAAAGCGATGAATCTTTTTCAAGCACAAGTTGAGAAATGGAAACCTTTCCAATATCGTGCAATAATGCGCCAAAATAAACTTCTTGTATTTCGGTTTCGCTCAGGCCTGAAAGTTTTGCAAGCATTAAAGAAATTTCAACAGTCGCAACTGTATGCGTGACAGTGTATTCGCTTTTAAAGTCGATAGCGTGCGGAACCATGTGCACAAGAGATTCTAAAAATGCCTTACTTTCATTCTTCGCTAAATAATCCATCAAGTCATCGCGAAAAGTGCCATTTATTACTTTTGTGATAAGCTCATCTTCTTCTTCAAGTTTTTTGAGAATTTCAAAATCTTCTTTACTTACAGCAGGATTATTGAGAAGTTCGAGTATTTTTGTTGCGTTTTCAGCTATGCCCATTCCAAGGAAAAGTTCGATTTTTTCAGCAATGAAGAGCTTTGAAGCGAGCTTTATATTTTTACAATCGCTTGTGAGAAGTTTTTGATAGGGGAAATGGTGGTATAAAAGTGCGTCGGCATAGTCTTTGAAAGAATCGTAGGCGGAAAAAAAGATATAAGAATACACGGAATGTGGAATAAAGCCTTGTAATTCAAATTGAAAATAATTTGTAGAATCGCAAAGAGAATCTAAGTCTTCTGTTTCATATGCCCCTATGTCGTGAAACATGGCAAGGTAAGAAATTTTACTGATGTCTTCATCATTAAAAAAGGGATCATTTTTTGCCATTTCAAGAACAAGGTAAGCAATAGTATCGCCGTGATCCATAAGGCGATAGTCGAGAGTGTTTAATATTCTGCGCATCATACGCGAAATACTTTTTACATATTGACTCATTATAAACTCCAAAACTAAGCAAACTATTTACTAGTATTTGCTACTGATAAGGCTAAGCTAAAATATAAATTTCAGCAAGGAAAAAATAGCATTAAGAAAAAATTATTACAAGCATTCTCTTTTTTATTTTTCAGGCGAAACGTGCTCAAGGTAAAGCGAGAGAACGGCTATAGCTCGATCGCACAGGGTAAAGACAGGGATTTTTTCATCTTTTAATGCTTTTCTTAATGTGTCAAATTGATGCCCTCCGTCAACAACAGCTATAAGGGGCTTGTCAATTTCCTTATTGAGTTTTGCAAAAAGTTTATAGAGAGAATTTTCTTCTAAATAATGGTATTGCGGGTTTGAAGCATCATCAAGGCTATGCGTGACAGGAGAAAGAGGATCTAAGCTGATCACAAGAGCGTCAATATTTTCGTCTTCAAGGGCAAGTTTAGCCATAAGCGCGTGCACTTCATCGTTTGAAGATGGATTGATATCAAAAGGATTATTCACATGGACAAGAGCAGTCAGATTTTTTTCATCAATAATGGCTTGCATTTGTGCTTTCGTTTCTTCTGAAAAAGCGCCAAGGGTGATAGAATATTCATCAGATTCGATAGAATCAGCCATGCCAACAGCTTCAAAGCCTGCGCCACTGATCGCGGCAATGCGCTTACCACGAACTTTTTTATTGGCTAAAGATTCAGCCAGCAAGACAAGATCTTGAAATTCTGTAAATGTGCGCGCAACAATGCCACCTGCTTGCTTGATACTTGATTCGCAGACAACATAATCACCAGCTAAAGAAGCTGTATGGCCACTTGTGGCATCTTTTCCTTCAAGCGTTCTGCCCGCTTTATAAAACACAACTTGCTTGCCTTTTTTTACAGCACTTGCCACGGCTTTAACAAAGCTGAGGCCATCTAAATCTTGAAAACCCTCGGCGTAAACTGCTATAGTATTAATTTTATCAGATTTTTCAAAATAGGTCAGCATATCGCCAAGAGTCAGATCGCTTTGATTGCCCATAGAAATAAGATAAGAAGGATTCATTTCTGGCACTTGGCTAATTCTATTCAATAAAAATGCGCCACTTTGACTGATAAGAGCTAAAGATCGAGGTGTAGTTTTAGCATAAGGCAGGCTAGAAGCCATTTTTTCTTTTGGGATAAACCATGTATCGTAATTGCCAGGGCGCGAGATAAGCCCCATAGAATTTGCGCCCAAAAATACGGGAGAACTTGGCTTTTTATGAGCTTCTTGAATTTTTTTGATCATGTTTTCAGCCATACTTTTGCTTTCGTCTGTTTCGCCAAGCCCACCAGGAATCAAGAGCACACTTCTTGCTTTTTCATGCTCTAAAATATCGTCAACTAAGGCTGGTACATGAAGGGCATCGATAGCGACAACAAGCAAGTCAAGTGGCTTTTCAAGCTCTTTAATATGAGGCACACATCTAATGCCTGTTTCGTCCTCTTCTTTTTTGATAAGTACTAAGTTTTCTTTATTATAACCAGCTTCAAGAACATTTTCTAGTATCACTCTCCCAAAATTTCTGCGTTTTGATGACACGCCAATAATGCCTATAGATTTTGGATGCAAAAGTTTGTCAATCTGCTCAAGTGGTCTTGGGCTAAGTTTTTCATCTTGCAATGAAAATTTGCATAAGCCGTCAAGAGGCACCATAAGAAAATCAGTGAAGGCAAAGGGGTTTATTTCAAGCTCTTCAATAATATACTGTGATTCTTTATTTAAAGGAGAAAAATAATTACCCATTTTAATAAAGGATTCAAAACATTCAATAAGTTGCTCGTCGGTGACAATACGCTGTTGGCCACGGGTAAGACCGGCTAATTTCTTATAAGAAATTGTTTTTTGATAGAGCTTGAAAAAGCTTTTGCCGTCTGTCATTTCAGTTGGGGCAACCACAATGGCTTGACCTTTTCTGAAGCGTTCGGCATAAAGTTCAGTATCTGTGCCACCAAGACCAGCTGAAATAACCATGCCAAATTCACGTGTGCGTCTGAGGCCAACAATAAGCTCATTGCCAAAACTTGAGCAATCAGGCGGCATAAATTGCACTTGCAAAATTCCGCGTATATCTTTTGCTATAGCTTCTTTGAGCGCATCATTTTCTAAATCTTTATATTCTTTCGGCGCATGATTTCTGTCTCTTTCAATAATTTGAGCATATTTTTCTGGCACGTCGCTATGCATTCTTCGCACAGCAGAAAGAATTTTTTCACTTTGTTTTTCTACAATGCGTACACCGCCAAGCTCTGTCTTATGCATAATAGTTGGAGAAACAATTTTTAATACGGCCTTATCGCCCGGCAAAGAAAGAATCTCTTCGCTATTTGGCTTTTTGTGTTTAGGAATAAAGATAGATTTTGGGGGCGTATCCGAACCAGAAAGAGCAAGTAATTCATAGACTTCATGCTCAAATAGTAAAAATCTGCCGTCTTCTTCAGCATTTTTGAAAAGCTGTTCAATATTTTTATAATCAACTAATTGTGACATTTTATTTTCTTCCATATTTTTTCTTTGGGATTAGCGTTGACTTTGCTCTAATTTTCACAAAAGTCCAAAAAAACAAAAGGATTAACTCTAATCAGAATGCTCCTTTCTTATACTCCTAAATTGTTTTTTTGGCAAGTTAAGCCTCTTTCCCCATTTAATGATGATTAAAAAGACTTGCCTTTCTGGCTTTTTTAGTTTAGTTTTTTTTTAAACAATACAAAAAGGAGATGCCTTCCGTGTTTAGCATGAATGATTCGCATACGAGCGGAGTTCAATTGAAAAGAGCAAGATCTGCTCATGAAGAAGTGAATGAAACCGACTTATTTAAAGCCTGCGAAACGGGTGCGTCGGTTATTGTAAAGAACTATTTTGACAGGCTCAAAGGTGAAGAGCGTCAGCTAAATGTGGATACTATTGGTGTTCTCTGTTTTATGCTTGCTTGTAAGCATGGGCGTTATGAAATTGCAAAAATAATGCTCAAATTAGGTGTCGATGTTGATTGCACAGATGAACTTATGGTGCGCGGCATAGAGCATGCAATTATTCGCGGACATACTGAAATTGTACGTCTTTTAATGAAGAATAATGCGGATATAAATTCTGCAGATGCCTATGGGCAATACACTCCTACTATGCTTGCCATTCAGCATAGAAACTATGAAATTTTGCACTTCCTTCTTGATAATGCTGATTTGCACGTCAAAGATAAAAAGCGTGAAGATGTTTTCGATATGGTGCTTACAGACGAAAATGTAAGCCTCAATATACGTGCTATTTTTGCTTCACACCAAAATACTAAGGAAGAATATAAGCAAAGGCAGAAAATTCAAGGCATTTTGAACACACAATCGGGCCTTATTTCTAAGATGAAACAGCGTGATATGCTTACCTTTATGGCAAAAAATGAAATTGCTAAAGAAGAAGTGTATCATTTTGTTTTCAATAAAAAACACGAACATATTCTTGTAAGCCTTATCACAACCACTAATTTTGTGAGAGATTTAAAAATTCTTCCAACTGGTTATGATCAATCCTATCCTTTCTTTCTCTTGACGGTTAAAGAAAATCTTATAAAAGTAGCTTCGGCCTTGCTTGAAAAAGGTGTTGACGTTGATTATCCTTTGCAAGAATTTAAAGGTTATGGCATTTCAAGGCATTTTTCACCCAGTGAAGTGGGAGACACTGCTTTAAAAATGGCTTATAAATCAAAGTATTACGATATGGTTGATCTTCTTTTGAAATACGGGGCTGACCCGACAATACGTTCAAAAAGCGGTGAAAGTGTTATTGATTTAGCCAAGAAAAGAAAAGACACACAAATGATTGAGAAATTAGTACGACGTGGCTAGGCTGTCTTTCTAAACTCATTCTTTCGCGTTTTTTCTGCTACAAAGATAACTTTTTACTCAGTTTATGTATGTTTTTGATACACTGCACTTCGTAAAAAATCCCTTTTTATTGAAAATTCCACGAAATCTCTGAATTTAGAAATACACCCTGGTTTATTTTAAAAGTTCTGCTAAAATATTAGCACTTCTTTCTATGTTTCTCTCTAAATTGTGAACTTTGCTAGATTCTTTTGCTTTTTTGCACCAATCTTCATAGGCAGACTCGTCTAAAATGCTCTCTAAGGCTGAAAACCAAGCTTCAAGCTCTTGTTCATTTGGCAAATAATTATAATTATCGAAGCATTTTTCTGGAAGCTCTAGGCAAATGCCCCCATTATTCACAGCTTCAATAAGCCCGCCTGATTGTGAAGCAAGTACTGGTATTCCATTTAAAATTGCTTCAGCAGCCACTCTACCATAACTTTCATACCATAAAGAAGGGGCGAGTAATAGCTTTGTTTGCGCAAAGACTGTTTTTATGTCCGCTCTATGTTTTGATACAAAAACATTAGTAAAAATATGCGGGGAAAGATTATAATTTTTTAGCGTATTTTCCCATGTAGCGCGATTTTCAAGCACAAGAAAAGCCCAATCTTTTTGCCTACTTTTTGCCATAAGAGCAAGGCGTATAAAAATAGTAAGCCCCTTTTCAGGCACAGGGTTTACAAAAGTAATATATTTCTTTTCTTTCTTGTCATGAGCAAGAACTTTATTCTCATCTAAAAATATGCCTGTAGAGTCTATGTGGATTTGAGATTTTTCTTTATAATACAGTGCAGTAGCTTTTGAATCTGTAAGGATTTTATCTATAGAAGAAAAATCAAAATCAAGGTAATGACCATTAAATAAAAAGAAGCAGATCTTGATATTTCGTTTTTTTGCTTCAGCTATAAGAGCAATTTCTAAGGGCGCGCCACCATAAAGACAAAGAATATCAGGTTGTTCACTATTAATTTGTTGCAAAAATTTTGCAAAGAAAATGGCTTCTTCATTTCTTGTCATGTGAGAAAGCTTATTTGAATATGTTTTGTAATAGGTATAGTTTACATGGTTTTCATCAAAGGCAAACCATTTGATTTTTTGATTGTCGTAGGAGGATAATTTCTTCCACAAAACTTCACTGCCGCTTGTCGCATCAAAATTGAGGGCGCAGAGTGCTTTTACGCTAAAATTATACTTTGTAATTCCTTCTAAAAAAAGGCGCACTTGAATGGCTGCGCCTGAGGAAGTGTCGTGCAAAGCAAGAGGAGCTGTAAATAAAATCTTGATGTTTTTAGTGTCTTGACTCATCGATCTTCCTTATTGAGATGGTATTTTTATTCTATTAATACTACTAGATGATATTAAGATAGTCAAGAAAGGCAGAAGCGCAATAAAGAGATGATAATAAAAAAGCCGAGTTTTCACTCGACTTTTAATATGTATCTTATACTAAAACAGTATCTTATACAGTAATGTTTATAGCATTTCCCTTGCCTGCTTGCATCATAGCATTATTTCTTGCCGTAAGTTCATTGATATTGCTATTCAATGTGCTCATAAGCTCTTTTTGCAAATGCAGCGTGTCTTGAAAGAGCCTTGATGTGTAACTATTAGCCCCATTCATGCTTGACATATTTGCTATATCCATATTATTTTCCTTTAGAAGTTAGTCACTACACGTATGTATCGACACTTTCTTGAGTTGGAGCGGACGGGGTGGCTTCAACCTTTAGTTCTGCGCTTGCTTCGCTAGAGGCTTCAACTTCAACATCGCTCGCACTTGCGTCAACACTTGCTGCTGCTTGAGCAACTTGTGCGCCTACAGCATTTGTGCTTGCTTGTGTTACTGTTGTTGAAGAATTACCTGCTAATCTTTCAGCTTCGATTTGTGCTTGTTCAGCTTTGAGTTCTGCTGCTGCTTTTGCTTCTGCTTCGAGGGCTTGTTCTTCGATTTTTGCTTCCATCATTGCAAGAGCTTCTTCTGCGCTTTCCATGGCTGAGGCGGCTGCTGTTCCTTTTGTGGCAGCTTCAGTTCCAAAATTAGCTTCTGCATTTTTGAAGTTTGAAGTTTGTGTCACATCAGTTGTCATCGCATTTTTATTGTAAATTTGTTCGGTTATAGCCATGTCCATGCTAAAAGAACTTTGCTTTTCTTCTTCTGGCATAAGAGAGGAAATATACAAAGTGGCGGCATCGCCAAGTTCATTCATTTCGGCTCTTGTTTTATTCGAATAATCAATATTGCCATCTTTATTCATGTTTTTGGCAAGTAAATCTTCGGCTTGCTTTAATTCTCTTTGGTTAATAAAGCTTGAACTGCCTACAGCTTGATTGTTCACATTTATTGAAGAAATCATACTAACCTCCGTGTATTATGATATTCCAAAAAAAGTCACTCAAATTTCTTATCGGATAGTATTCCTTATATCTTTAGGGTTAAACTTAAAATTTAAAATTTTCTAATTTTTCTCCAAAGGCTTGCAGAAAATTTGAGAATATGCTATTTTATTTGTGCCTTTGTAAAAAAAATATGAGTAGGCAAAGAGGTGTGTATGTCATTCAAATCAGATATAGAAATAGCACAAAAAGCTGTTATGTTACCACTTAGAGAATTAGCCGAGCAAATTGGTTTAGAAGATAAATATTATGAACCCTATGGCAGATATAAAGCAAAGATTGATCTGCAATATCTTGTTGACACAAAGGAAAAGCCTGATGCTAAGCTTGTCTTAGTCACAGCAATAAACCCAACTCCTGTTGGTGAAGGAAAAACCACTACAACCGTAGGACTTGGCGATGCCTTGCAATCTCTTGGAAAAAAAGCAATTGTAGCGCTTCGTGAACCTTCATTAGGGCCTGTTTTTGGCATCAAAGGCGGTGCGGGTTGCGGTGGCTATGCGCAAGTTGTGCCTATGGAGGATATTAACCTACACTTCACTGGCGATTTTCACGCTGTAGGAGCGGCAAATAATCTTTTAGCCGCACTTTTAGATAACCATATACACCACGGCAATGATTTAAATATTGATATACGTCGAATCACATGGCGTAGAGCTGTAGACATGAACGATAGAGAGCTTCGCTCTATTGTCTGCGGTATTGGCGGAAAAACAAATGGTGTACCAAGAGAAGACGGTTTTGACATTACCGTTGCCTCTGAAGTTATGGCTATTTTGTGTCTAGCCAGTGATTTGAAAGATTTAAAAGAGCGTTTGTCTAAAATTATAGTTGGATATACTAAAGAAAATAAGGCAATTACAGCTGGTGACTTAAGAGCAGAAGGCGCAATGACGGCTTTATTGAAAGATGCGCTCAAGCCTAACCTAGTGCAAACACTTGAAAAAACACCGGCTTTCATTCATGGAGGCCCTTTTGCAAATATTGCGCATGGCTGTAATTCTGTCATTGCTACAAAGATGGCACTCAAACTTGGCGATTATGTTGTGACTGAAGCAGGTTTTGGCGCAGATTTAGGAGCAGAAAAGTTTCTTGATATCAAGTGTCGCATGGCAAATCTTAAGCCTTCTGCTGTTGTTATTGTGGCAACTGTGCGCGCATTGAAATATCATGGCGGTTGCAAAAAAGAAAATCTCAATAAAGAAGATTTACTCTCACTCGCTTTGGGTGTGCCAAATCTTATGCAACATATTGAAAATATACAAAATGTTTATGGGCTTCCTGTTGTTGTGGCTATCAATAAATTTATGTCTGACAGCGAATTGGAACTTGAACTTATACAAAGAAAATGCCAAGAACTTGGCGTGAAAGTAGCGCTTTCAGAAGTTTGGGAAAAAGGCTCAGAAGGCGGAAAATCTTTGGCAGAAGAAGTAATAAATCTTTGTGAGACAAAGCATGAAGACTATAAATGCGCCTATCCTCTTGAATGTTCGATAGAGGAAAAACTTTCAGCCATAGTAAAGAAAATTTATAGAGGCAGAAATATTGTTGTTACAGCAGAAACTAGTAGAAAAATAAAACTTTTTGAAGAGTTAGGCTATAGTGACTTGCCAATTTGTATGGCTAAAACGCAATATAGCTTCAGTGATGACGCAAGCCTTATAGGTGCACCGAGAGATTTTGTTGTCACTATCCGTGATTTGAAACTATCGGCAGGAGCAGGCTTTATTGTGGCTTATACAGGTGAAATCATGACTATGCCTGGCCTTCCAAAATTTCCAAGTGCTGGCTTTATTGATGTAGATAGTAAGGGGAAAATCACAGGTCTCTTCTAGTATGGGATCATGTGTGAGGATATGAAAATAATAAATTTAGATAAATCAATTATATTTGATAGTTGGCGCGGAGAAAAGCCTGATCTTGACTACAAGATTCTCCTTGGATATGCAGGAGTTGATATTAAAGAAAATGCTTTGCAAGATATTGATATTCTTGATATGCTCTATGCTTATGTCAAGAGAGCTATGGAAGAATCTTGTGGGCAGTGCTTTCCTTGCAGAAATGGATTAAAAAAAATAGCTAAAAGACTTAAATATATGATTGAGGGCAAGAAAAGTGAGAATGATTGTGAATTTTTGCTTTCTTCTTCTGCATCAATTATGAAAAGCGCGCGCTGTGATATTGGGAAAAGATCTTTGCAAGCCCTTAAAGATATAATTGAAAATGTTCCCTCTCTTCTTCTTTCTTCAGACAATGCGAAGACAAAATCGCAAAATAGAATGAGTGAAGAAAAAGGGGAGTCACACTATTCAAGCCTTATCACTGCGCCTTGCATAAATGCGTGCCCTGCTCATGTTGACATTCCTCAGTATATAGAGATGATACGCACGAAAAGAGAAGAGGAAGGCCTTCTAAGCGTTGAAAATAATTGCATTATGCCTGGCACGATTGGCCGAGTGTGTATGCGCCCTTGCCAAGATGCTTGCGTGAGAAAAAGAAATGGTGAAGAAATTTCTATTAGAAACCTCAAGCGCTATCTTTTTGATGAAGATATAAAAAAACAAGAAAAAGAAGATCTTTATAAAAATCAGATAATTGAAATCGAACAAAGAAAAGAAAATTGCGAGAATAAAGAATTTATAGGCAAACATCAAAAAGATAATAAAATCGCAATAATAGGTGCTGGCCCAGCAGGACTTTCTTGTGCTTATTTTTTGGCGAAAAATGGCTATAGCCCTACGATTTTTGAAAAAGAGGCAAAAGGCGGAGGAATGGCAAGATACGGCATTCCAGATTATCGATTGCCGCAAGAAGTAATTGATAAGGAAATCAATAAAATAGAGTCGATCGGAGTGGAAATAGTATACAATACAGAAATAGGTAAAGATAAAAAAATCAAAGATTTAAAAAAAGAAAATTATAAAGCGCTTTGTCTGGCTGCTGGTTCACATCAAGCACCACGTCTTCATTGTGAAGGTGAAGAAGATTGCCTATGCGGATTAGTGAGTGGAATCGAATATTTACATCAATCCGCACAAGGGAAGAAATGCATAGAGGGAAAAACAGTTTTAGTAATTGGCGGTGGAAATGTTGCCATGGATTGTGTGCGAACAGCGCTCAGACATGGCTTTGAAGAGGTAAATCTCCTCTATAGACGAACTGAAGAGGCAATGCCTGCGGATAAAGAAGAAATTTATGAAGCAAAACTTGAGGGTGTAAATTTTCATTTTCTTCTTGCGCCACATAAAATTGTCCATGAAAATGGAGTAGTTAAAGAACTTATTTGTCAAAAAATGCAGCTAGGAAAAGCGGATGCTTCGGGGCGTCGTTCGCCTCAAGCAATTGAGGGTGAATTTGAGCATTTTGCTTGCGATGTCATTATTTATGCAATTGGACAAAAAACCTCTATAGAAGGGATTTTTGAAGGAATGCCTGAAGAAAATGTCAAAAATGTCGAAAATCTCGAAAATGACGAAGCTGGTAAGCAGGAAAATTTCAATCTAGAAAAACTGCTTGATAGAGGAAAAAATATACAAAGTGATGCAATCACAGGAAAAATTGAATCAGATTCTTTTCCTCTCGCTTTTTTTGGAATGGGTGATTGCGCAACAGGTCCAACTTCCCTTATTATGGCCTTGGCTGGAGGAAAAAGAGCAGCTTTTTATTGTGCAAAGCTTTTAGAAGAAGGCAGTGCAAAAGCTCATATGGAAGCTAAGCTTGAAGCAGCTTTACATGATATTTCAATTGATTATGAAGATGGAGCCATGCCATTTTCAGATTTTCAACAAAAAATAAATAAAAATGAATTAGAAATTGATAAAAGATTACAGTCTTTTAGCGAAGTGGAATTGTCGATACCTTCATTTGAAGCAAGGGCTGAATCAAAACGCTGCCTTCGTTGCTATAGACTTATAATGATTGCACATGATTAAAAAGGGAATAAATATGCCACAACTCACTATAAATAAAGAAAAAATAACCTTTGAACACGGCGAAACTCTTGTCGAAGTCGCAAAAAGAGCGGGTATTTCTATTCCTACACTTTGTTATTTGAAAA
Organism: uncultured Desulfovibrionaceae bacterium; assembly: GCA_964369165.1. Taxonomy (GTDB): domain Bacteria; phylum Desulfobacterota; class Desulfovibrionia; order Desulfovibrionales; family Desulfovibrionaceae; genus CAYJAZ01. The sequence goes on from CAYJFE010000009.1 coordinate 29,192, forward strand.
AATCAGGCCATGCTAATGTTTGCAGAATTTGTTCTGTTGAAATAGTAGGTTATGACAATTATTTGCCTGCTTGCTCAACTTTTGCGATAGAAAATATGCAAGTTTTTACCCACACAAAGGCTCTTGTTGATTTAAGAAAAAGCATTCTTGCAGATTTATTAGCTGCAGGAAGGCACGACTGCTTTATGCGTGCTATAGAAAATTGCGAGTTTCCTTATCAAATCAAATCGTTAGCCTTAGAAAATAGAGAAAATCCTTGCCCAAAAGATGGTTCTTGCGAATTACAAAAACTGGTTATAGAGCACGCAATTCCTATAAAGGATTTGGAAGCAGAAGAAAATGATTTTATTTTTGATGTTAGTCATCCAATGATTGGCCGTGATTTTTCACGCTGCATTGCTTGTGGGCGTTGTGCTTCCGTGTGTGAAAATATTCAAGTAAATCATGCAATTTCTTACCAATTTGGAAGGAAAATTGAAAAAGATAATTATTACCCTCTTGTGGACTATTCAAAATGTACGCATTGTGGTGAATGCTTACAAGCTTGCCCTACAGGAGCGCTTTTTTCAATAAAATCTAGTGGTATGCTGAGAAAAAATGATACTATAGAAAAAATTCGCACCACTTGTCCTTATTGCGGCACAGGTTGCCAGCAAGAATTGATTGTGAAAGATGGCAGAATTATTGAAGTTAAAGGCATTGAAGAAGCCGAACCTAATAAGGGAATGTTGTGCGTAAAAGGCCGATTTGCTTACGATTTTATCTATAGTGAGGAAAGATTAAAAACTCCACTCATTAGACAAGATGACAATACTTTCAAAGAAGCATCTTGGGAAGAGGCTTTAACTTTAATACATGAGAAATTTTCAACTATTATAGATAATTATGGAGCTGATGCTGTAGCTGGTGTTTCGTGTTCGCGCAGTATCAATGAAGACAGTTACAATATGCAAAAGCTTTTCCGTTCTGTATTTAAGTCAAATAATATAGATAATTGTGCACGAACTTGACACGCGCCTACTGTGGCAGGTCTGGCTACAACATTTGGTTCAGGTGCAATGACAAACAGTATTCACGAATTTCAAGATGCTAAAATGGTCTTCCTGCTAGGTTCAAACATCACAGAGGCACATCCTGTTATTGGCGCATTTTTGAAGCAAGCAGTTGAAAAAGGTTGCAAACTTATTGTGGTTGATCCAAGGAGGACGGGCATTGCAAAATGCGCTATGAAGCATTTGCAAATCAAGGTGGGGAGCGATATTGCGCTTCTAAACGCTCTTATGCATGTCATTATTTTTGAAGATTTATACGACAAAGACTATGTGGAAAAGCATACAGAGAATTTTAAAAAATTAAAAGAGCATTTGATTGCTTGGACTCCTCAAAAAGCAGCTCCAATTTGTGGGATTAATCCTGAAGATATAGAAAATGTTGCAAGAGAATTAGCACAGACAAAGCCTCTTTTGTTGGCCTATACACTTGGAATTACAGAGCATACTTGTGGAACACATAATGTGTATGCTATAGCTTCATTGCAGATGCTTTTAGGGAATATGGGAAAAAAATTTGGAGGCGTGAATCCTCTTCGCGGACAAAATAATGTGCAAGGTGCGTGTGATATGGGGGCTTTGCCGAATGTTTTTCCTGGTTATGGCAAGGTTGAGGAAAAAAATGAGCGTGAAAAATTTGAAAAATTTTGGAATGTAAGCGAGTTACCTTCAAAAAATGGTCTTATGATGCCAGATGTTTTAGAAAAACTTCCTTCAAAAGAAATCCGTGCTTTTTATATCTTTGGCGAAAATATTGCAAATACTGAACCTGACATTCGCCATGTTGAACATTGTCTTTCTTCTGCGGAATTTTTGGTAGTGCAAGATATCTTTCCAACGGAAACTACTAAATTTGCTCATGTTATCTTGCCAGCACAAGCTTGGAGTGAGAATGATGGCACATTTACAAATAGTGAAAGGCGTGTGAATAGGGTGCGCACGGCAAGCAAGGCACCTGGTATTTCAAAACCGAATTGGTGGATATTTAAAGAATTAGCTAAGAAATTCGGACACTTTTGGAACTCGGATTCAGCGCAAGAAATATGGGATAATGAAATTTCTTGCCTGGCAAGCAATTTGGCTGGAATAAAATATTCGCGCTTGGAAGAAGATGGTTTACAATGGCCTTGCACTGATATTAATCATAAGGGTACGAAAATATTGCATAAAGATGGAGTGGTGCGAGGTAAAGGACTTTTTATTCCTGTTGATTGGACACCGCCTAAAGAAGTGGCTGATGAGGAATTTCCTTTTGTTTTGAGCACAGGAAGGAGGCTTTATCACTACCATACCCGCACGCAGACTGGACGATGTGTTGGAATGAACGAGCTTTTGAGTCATGAAACGGCAGATATTTCTCTTGTTGATGCAAAGAAATTAGGAATAGAAGATGGCGAAATTATTAATGTTTCTTCTCGTCGTGGCAAGGTCGAGGTGAGGGCAAAAATAAGTGCAGATATGCCAGAAGGACTTGTTTGGATGGCTTTTCATTTTCGCGAAAACAATGCAAATTGGCTGACAAACCCAGTTTTTGATCCTATCTCTAAAACGGCTGAATATAAAGCTTGTGCTGTGCGCATAGATAAAATAAATTAATTTTTCATTATTACTTTGTCGTAGTTTTTCTTTTAATGAGTAAAAGATATAGTTTACATTTGTCTCTAAGTTCTCTATAATTTATTAATGCGCTTAGAAAGTGCTACTTCTAAGAGTACAAGGAGAAAATTATAATGTCTTTAGCAAATCATTGTTCAGAAATATCACCCTTTTTAGTGATGGAGATTTTGGCGAAAGCTCAAGAAATGCAGGCTCAAGGTGCTGATATTATTCATTTAGAAATTGGTGAACCAGATTTTGACACTCCTTTATGCATCAGAGAAGCTGGCAAAAAAGCTTTAGATAATGGGCAGACGCATTACACGCCTTCGCAAGGAATTTTGCCTTTGCGTGAAGCCATTTGCAAGCATTATAAAAAAAATTATAATATTTCTATTGACTCTGAACAAGTGCTTGTTTTTCCAGGCTCTTCTCCTGCAATGTTCTTGCTTTTTACAGCACTTTTTGATGTGAATGACGAAGTGATTTTATCAAATCCTTCCTATGCTTGTTATGCCAATTTTGTGCGTTATGCTAAGGCTAAAGTCTGTGAAGTTTTGACCTATGAAGAAGAAGGCTTTAATTTTCGCCCGACTGATCTTGCAAATGCCCTAAATTCCAAAACAAAAGCAATAGTTATAAATTCGCCCACAAATCCTACTGGCATTATTATGGAAGAAGGGCGCATGAGAGAAATTGTTCGCGTGCGTGATGAATTTGCAAACAAAAACAATGCGATAAGCCCTATAATTATTTCTGATGAAATCTACCATGGTTTAAACTATGAAGGCAAGGATAGGAGCATTTTAGAGTTTACTGAGAATGCAATAGTTTTATCTGGTTTTTCAAAAGCTTATGCAATGACGGGCTGGAGGCTGGGCTATGCAATCGTGCCTAAGGCATTAGCAAAAGGCCTTATTGATTTGATGCAAAACTTCTTTTTATCTGTGAATAGTATGACGCAATATGCTGGAATTACAGCACTAGAAGAAGCTACTTTAGAAGTAGAAGAAATGAAAAATATATACAATGAAAGAAGAATTTTTCTTTTAAATGCCTTGAAGGAGATTGGTTTTCATATTCCTGTTGAGCCTAAAGGTGCTTTCTATGTACTTGTAAATGCAAAACATTTGGCAAAAAAATTCAATGGATCTTCTGTTGCATTGGCATACGATATTTTAGAAAAAGCGCATATAGGCATCACTCCAGGCAGTGAATTTGGTTCACAAACCGAAGGATATTTGCGTATATCTTATGCAAATTCTTTAGAAAACTTAAAAGAAGCCATGCAAAGATTGGCTCTCTATGTAAAAAATAATGCCTAAATGATAAAGAAAAGGATTGAGATGAAAAAATTACTAGCAAAAGAGTTTAGTGAACAAGAACAGCATGTTGAAAATATAATCAAACTTCTTGACGAGGGCAACACTGTCCCTTTTATTGCGCGCTACAGAAAAGAGATGCACGGCACTATGGACGATCAGAAAATTCGTGAAATTGCCGACAGGTTGAACTATCTTCGTAATCTTGAAAAAAGAAAGGAAGAAGTTATAAATGCCATCAGTGAAAAAGACAAATTGACTGAAGAATTGAGAGAAAAAATCCTGAATGCTCAGACGCTTGCAAAGGTAGAAGACCTCTATAGACCCTATAAAGACAAAAGAAAAACTAGGGCAAGCATAGCCAAGGCAAAGGGTTTAGAGCCTCTTGCTTTAACGATTTTAGCGAGTGATTTAACAAAAGAAGCTCTTGCAATAAAAGCAAAAGATTTTATAAATAATGAAGTGCCAAGCATCGAAGAAGCTCTTCAAGGGGCTTCTGATATTATTGCAGAAATCATTTCTGACGATGCTCTTGTGCGCGAAAGATTGAAGAATTATTATTTCAAATACGGCATTATTGAAGTGAAAAAAGCTAAGGACGAAACTTCTGTTTATGAAATGTATTATGATTTTCAAGAGCCTGTAGCAAAGATTCAAAATCATAGAGTTTTAGCCATTAATAGAGGCGAAAAAGAAGAGTTTTTGAAGGTAAAGCTAGTCACCGAAGAAGCAAATCTTCACGAATCAGCCCTTGCTATTATAGGAAATATTTATACGAAAAATAAAATAAATAAAGCCTTTATGCTTAAAGCTATAGAAGATAGCTTCACGCGCCTTCTTCTTCCTTCGCTAGAGCGTGAAATTCGCAATGAGCTTTCACACCGAGCGAGTGAGCAGGCGATTTCAATTTTTGGCTTGAACCTTGAAGGTTTGCTTATGCAGCCACCTATCAAGGATAAAGTTTGCCTTGCTATTGATCCTGGCTACAGAACAGGTTGCAAGATTGCTGTTTGTGATAAAACAGGAAAAGTTCTTGAAACAGGCGTGGTTTACGTCACTTTGCCGAATACAGATAAGTCAAAGGATACAAAAAAATTGCTTGCTATGATTCAAAAGCATGATGTTTCTGTGATTGCGGTAGGCAATGGTACGGCTTCCAAAGAGGCGGAAATCTATACTGTTGATTTGATTAAACAAACAAATAAAAAAGATTTGGGTTATTTAATGGTGAATGAAGCAGGCGCTTCGGTTTATTCAGCTTCAAAGCTTGCGGCAGAAGAGTTTCCTGACTTTGATGTGGCACTTCGCTCTGCCGTTTCTATAGCGCGCCGATTGCAAGATCCTCTTGCTGAATTAGTGAAGATTGACCCAAAAAGCATTGGTGTAGGCCAATATCAGCACGATATGCCACAAGCGAGGCTTTCAGAAGTTTTGTCGCATAGGGTTGAGGATTGCGTGAATAAAGTTGGTGTGGATTTGAACACAGCCTCGGCTTCGCTTTTATCCTATGTGGCTGGATTATCAATGACTATTGCAAAAAATATAGTAGCCTTTAGAGATGAAGAAGGCAAATTTGATAATTTAAAAACTCTATTAAAAGTGGCTAAACTTGGTCCTAAAGCTTTCACGCAATGCGCTGGATTTTTGCGTATTACTGACGGTAAAAATATGCTTGATAAAACAGGTGTGCACCCTGAAAATTATGCTATCGCTTTGAAAATTTTAGATAAATTCAATTATAAAAAGCTTGAAGAGATTAAAAATCTTCAAAAAGAATGCGAAAGTTATGGCCTCGATAAACTTTGCAAAGAATTTGATTTAGGAAAGCCAACGCTGATTGATATGATTCATGAACTTTCAAAGCCTTTACGCGATATTAGAGATGATTTCAAGCAAGCCGAACTTCGTATGGATGTTTTAGATATGAAGGATTTGACTGTGGGCATGGAGCTTATGGGAACAGTGAGAAATGTTATAGATTTCGGTGCTTTTGTAGATGTTGGCGTGCATCAAGATGGGCTTGTGCATATTTCACAAATCTGCGATAGGTTTATCAAGCACCCCTCTGAAGTTTTGAAAGTCGGCGATATAGTAAAAGTGTGGGTAGTGAGCGTAGATATTGATAAGAAGCGTATTTCACTCACAATGAAGCAGAAGTAATACTTTTTACTTTAAAATAAAAATCCAGCCTCTCTCTTTTGCTTGAGACTTGAAAGGCTGGATTTATTTTATTTCAAAAATGCTTGTTCGTTTTATTTTTATCTACTCACTTGTGACAGTGAGAATATAAGCATTTTCGGGATTTAGATATTTATTGGCAAGTCTTTGGATATCCTTTGGTGTGACTTGCGCAGCTTTTTTGAAGAAATCTTCTTCATAGTCGAGCGAGCGGCCAAGATAGAGATTATTGCTTGCATTACTTGCTCTCGCATTAAGTCCTTGTTTTGCTTTGATAAAGGCAGACTCCATGGAAAGAACAGCATTGTCAATGTCTTTTTGAGGGATAAGATTTTTTTGCAGGTCAATAATCACTTCCTCAAAGGCCGGTAGTATTTTTTCGCCATTTTCAAGCGCAGTATTCACATAAAAGGCAAGAAAACCAGTTCTTGCGCCAGAAAAATCAATAGGGGCTACTTGGTAGGCAAGGGCTCTTTTTTCACGAATTTCTTTGAATAAGATGCCAGACATATCGCCAAGCACTTGATCTAACACAGCTAAAGCTGGTGCATCTTCGTGTGTGAAGGGCACAGTAGGGAAGATTTGCATTATATATTCGTGATTTTTATCGGGTAAATTGAAAGTTTTCACTTTTTCTTTTTGCATCTGCGGATTGCGCAAAGGCTCGATGGGTGTGTCATTTATAGTAAGCTTTTGAGCAAATTGTAAGGCTTTATCTAGGCGGAAATCACCCACAATCGTCAAAATCCAAGGCTGGCTTTTTTGCTTATTCCAAAGATTTTTTACTTGCTCGAGAGTGAAATTTTCAATGTCAGAAGATTGCCCTCTTGCATGGTAGCCATAGGCTGTGCTTTGTGTGTAAAGAGTTGGCATAAGCTCACTAAAAAGCAATGAACCAGGCTCTTCTTCACTTTCTTTGGCATTGACAAGAAGTATATTTTTGATGTTTTGCCAATCGCTTTCATTGAAGGCAGGCTTGTGTATTACTTCGTCAAAGAGAGCAAAGGCTTCGTTTTCAAATTGAGAAGGGGAGTCAAGTACGAATGTGAAATTTTCCCTTGAATTGCTTGAAGAAATGCTGATGGCTCGCTCTGCCAAATATTCTGAAAGCTCATCTCTTGTCATAGTTTCTGTGGCAAGTGCACTCATACTTGCAAGTGCTGAAGAAAGTCCCTGTTCATTTGGATTAAGTAAAGAATTTCCGCCAACTAGATTAAGTCTTGCCACAAAAAATGGCATGGTTGTGTCTTGCATCAAGATCACTTTTGAACCTGAAGCGTATTCGATAAGTATACGATCTTCACTTTCTTCAATGATTTTTGCATTTTCAGGAATATATGCTTTATAATAGCTTGCATCAGCTATAATATCTATTATTGCAGAATCTTTTTGCCAATATTCGTCAACTACTTCTGTAAAGTTTGGCAGCACTTGATTGTCAACAGCGTTTTTAGGTGCAAGAACAGTCACAGCCATGTTTTCAGGTGAAAAATATTCTTCTATTACTTCTTCTAAATCTTCCATAGAAACTTGATTTATGGCATAGAGGAAATTATCCATAGAAAATTCGCCTGGGCTCATAAATTCGCTGTCACCCACCAAGGAAGCATAGCCAGAAATTGTTCCTTTTCTTCTTTGGAATATATTCTCGTAAAGGAATTTTGCGCTTTCAAGCTGGCTTTGAGTAAAATCTGCGCTCGAAAGTTGTGACATAAAGATGACAAATTCTTGCCAAAACTCTTTTACTTTATCGGCTTCTAAATCAACAGAAATAGTAAAAAGACTCACTCTATTATAAGCACTATTATAAGTGCCTATAGTATTGACAAGATTATCTTTTCTTTCAAATTTTTGTGTAAGAATAGAAGTATCAAGACCGCCAAGCACTATTTGTAATATATCAAAAACTCGGCTTGTTTCATCGTGTATAGAGGGAACAGGGAAAGAGATATGCATAATAACTTTATTTGAAGAGCTTTCTTCTACCATTACCTTAGGGCCAGTAAAAAGCGGCAATTCATAAGCACTAGGGTAGATTTGAGGCATTTTATTCGTTTTATGCATGAACTGCGCACGTGCCTCTTTAATGACTTCATCTTTTTTGATGTCACCCACCACCACAAGCAGCATATTTTGTGGATTATAAAGCGCATCCATATATGCTTTCATATCTGCCGAGCTAATACTTGCAACTGTTTCCTCAGTCCCTAACACTCCATGCATATAGGTCGTGCCATCAAGGGCTAGAGCAATAGTATTTTCATAAAGGCGCATATTTGGCTCTTCACGCCTTTGCCCCATCTCCGCATAGACAACCTTCTTCTCTTCTTCTAAAATAGTTGCGTCAATAATTGGATTTAATGCCATGTCAGCCACAACATCAATGCCCCTTCGCCACTCTTTAGCAGGAAGATCTGTATAATATACAGTTTCGTCAGCTGAGGTATAGGCATTGAAATCTCCGCCTACAGACTCGATTTCTTGAGCTAAAGCGCCATCAGGCCTTTTTTTTGTGCCACGAAACACCATATGTTCGAGTAAATGACTTATACCCGCTTGGCTAGGTTCTTCATAGGAGCCACCAGCATGAACATAGAGGCGTACAGAAACAAGAGGAAAGCGTGTGTCTTCAATAACAAGTACGCGAAGGCCATTTTCTAAAACAGTGACATTATTTTGCGCAAATGCCATTGTGCTCAAAAAGAAAGTCAGAGCAAAACAGAGGAATATACTTTTAAAATGCTTTTGCATAAATTCTCCTTAATTATATTATCTAGCATAGTATAAGCATTCTATGATAATTTGCAAGTTGAGCTTATAATATATTTAGAATGAGTATTTGAAAGCCATAATAGCTCTATAAGCATTTCTCTCATTCACCTGCCAATCATTGCTCAAGTGAGGAATAATATAGGCAAATGTCAAAGAAGCTTGCAAATTTTTATAAATATCATAGGTGGAATAAGCTGAAAATTCCCAAAGGCTGTCTTCTTGTGTGAGATAGTTTGGATTGAAAGGATTTTTATTGAGAAATGTTTGTGAGTCCAAAAGAGCTTTGTCATTTGTTCCCTGTACATACATAATATGACCGCCCATATTGACTTTCTTTATAGGCTCAAATCCTGTTAAAGAAAGCCCTAAACCCCAAGTGCCACTAGGGCTACTGACATTTGAAGTAGGCGCTATCTCGTATATACTTTGATCAAAAAATGTGGAATAAACTCTGTCCCACTCAGCAGAAATAGAGGCCATACGCCCAAAATTGCCATTATTAAGCACATCTTTAGTATCGCCTGAAGCATACCAGCCAAAGAGCATAGTTTTCATGTAGTTTCCGTGATAGGAGAGGGCTGCGTCTACAAGCCAAGCTTGTGAATTTCTAAGATTGTTGAGATTAGAAATATAATTATTATAGATGTTTTCTGCATAAGAATATACGAAACCAATATCAAGTTTTATATTTCCTAGCTTGTTATTATGGAAATTCATGCTTGCATTGAAACCAAGCCAATAATTTGATTCACCTAAAAGATTTTGCGTATTTATCGAATCCGTGTTTGCATAAACACCATTTTTATTCTCTAAACCATATAAAAACCATGGAGTAAAACTAAAATCTTCATAGGTGATAGGTAGGCTAAGGGCAAAGACGTCTGTTCTTTTCTCATTGCCGAGAAAATCATCAGAAAGATAGGGGCGAAACCATTGAGCTGATATATTAATGTTTTTATTGATAGGCGCATGAACACTCACTCCTGCCACTTCATCGCTTAAGATAGCTGAACCTAGAGCCGTGTTGAAGCTTATATTTTGAAGTCCCATGCGCACTAAAATTTCTGTTTGCGGTATATAGTAGTCAATGTGTGCAAGTATAAGAAATAAATCGTTTTCTTGTAGTCGTTGACTGTAAAAAGAGCCCCCGCCAGCGCTAAATGCTCCATCACCCCAAATAGTATCGTCAGGCGCATGAATCCTTATGCGTGCAGATAGATTTTCAGAATTAGAAATATCCATATTGAGTCGAAGGCGATTATAAACATTAAAGCCATTGTTTTCATTGCCGTTTTGATTGTCTGCTTCATCTGCAAAATCCAAATTGCCATAAGCTGAGCCAGAAATAAAATAAGTACCGCTCACTTTTATATCAACTTCAGCTCTAGCATCGTGATTAATGCTTATACACAAGATACAAGTAATGATAGAAATACCAATCTTTTTCATAAGTTATCCTTTAATATTTTTTAATTTCGCTTTTTGAAAAGGGATGGGAGTGAGCGAAGAGTGAATGTTTTTAAAAAATAGCATAGGCTTTTATTTGTAAATGATAAAGTTTTTATACTTTATTCTTATCCTTGTTTAATGGCAGGGGTAAAAATGTAACAGTATACTGTAGTTGACATTATCGTCTTGGTTAGTTATAACTACCCGTAGTTTGATTTATAAAAGAATTTATACTTATAAAAAAATCAAACTTTGTTTTGTTTTTATTTATAAAAATGCAAAATTAGTCTTGAATAACCGAATTTACTGTGTTACAAGATATTTAAAAGTTTTATTGCGAGGTTTGAAAGCGTGCAATATTATATTATTCGACATCAAATTCCGGGCAGAATACGTTTGAATGTTCCAAGAGCAAACTATTCCATGGACTTTTTTGCGTCCTTAGAAAAAGAGCTCAATGCTTTTTCATTTGTGCATTCATTGCGATCAAATGCTCGTTGTAATTCTATTGTTGTAAACTATACAAAGTTAGAAGATTGTTACGATCTTTCGCTTGAACGCATTTTACAAAGTGTTGAAGAGGGTTCAAAAAAACTTTATCAAACACGTAAAAAGAAGAAAAAGCAAAAAAGAGCTCTCAAATTAGAAACCTATTTAGACGCGCAAAAAAATTCTTCATGCACGCGCTGTGCTGTCAAGGAAGAAAAAAATGTTCTTCGTCCTGCGATAGTTCGCTTTTCCTCTTTGTCAGCTATTTTTGCTTTGGTAGGCGTCAAAGGTCTTCTCACTCGCACGGCAATCTCACAAGTTTTATTCTCTCCTCTTGGCGTGGCATCTATCTTGTTTTCCTTGCCTTTATTAAAAAATGGCTATAGACAAGCGAAGCAAAGAAAAATAGCTCTTGATGGTTTCTTGGCTGTAGGCTGTATGGCAACTGCCGCTTCTTCGCAAGCTCTAGCCGCTTTTGAAATTTTATGGATAAACGCTGGGGCTGAATTGCTCACAGCTTTTGTGACAGAGCGTTCAAGAAAGTCAATTTCTTCAATCTTGCAAGTAACTTCTCACCATACCTTCACTTTGATTGATGGAGTCGAGGTGGAAACAAAGGTTTCGAGCTTGCAAGAGGGCGATATTGTCGTATTGCATACAGGCGAAAAAGTGTGTGTTGATGGCGAAATTATTGATGGACACGCGCTTTTGGACGAATCTCCTATTTCTGGTAGGGCAGAGCTTGTCCAAAAAAGCATAGGCGATAGCGTTTTAGCGGGCACCTTTGTGAGCCAAGGCCTTATCTATGTTTGCGCTAAAGAAGTAGGCGATAAAACCTATCTCTCACGCGTTTTGTGCTTAGTGGAAGATGAGATTAAAAATAAAGCACCTATCGAAGGTATTGCTGATAAACTTGCAAAGAAATTGATATATTTAGGCTTTGTTGCTACTGGTTTGACTTATTTATTCACAGCAAATATACAAAGAGCTTTCACCGTTCTTTTAGTGATGGCTTGCCCTTGTGCAACTGCTTTATCAGCCAGCACAGCTATAAGTGCGGCAGTGAATGTGGCGGCTAAGAAAAATATTCTTATCAAAGGCGGTCGTTATTTAGAAGAATTATCGAAGATTGATTGCGTCTGCTTTGATAAAACGGGTACGCTTACAGTGGCTGAACCTAAATTGACAAATATTATTCTTCTTCAAAAAGTTGATATGAGAAGCAATGCTGGCAAAAATGCCGAAAATATTGTTCTTCAGCTTGTGCTTTCTACTGAAATGCATAATCACCACCCTCTTGCACAAGCCATCAAACAAGAAGCGGAAGATAGAAAAATTGCCCCTATTTCACATACTTGCTGTGAATATTTCTTAGGTATGGGTATGATGGCAACTGTCGATGACAGCGAAATCTTGGTGGGCAATCATAAGCTTATGGAATTGCACTCTGTTTCTTTTACTCATGAAAATGAAGGGAAAAATACAGTAGCCGCGGAAGTGGATTATCAACGCTCTAAAGGAAAAACTGTTTTATTTGTTGCGCAAAATAAAGAGCTTATAGCCTTGCTTGCCTTTGACAATCCAGTAAGAGAAGAAGCGAGGGCTATTGTGCAAACCTTGAAGCGCACAGGAGTGAATAATCTTTATCTTATTACGGGTGATGAGGAAAACACGGCAAGAACTTTGTCGGAAGAACTAGGAATACATGGTTATTTTTCCTCAGTTATGCCAAATGAAAAAGCCGATATTATTAAAAGATTGCAAAAAGAATATAATTCGGTCTTGATGGTGGGCGATGGCATTAACGATGCCGCAGCTTTAGCTCAGGCAGATATTGGCGTTGCTATGGGTGCTGGTGGTTCAGAAGTGGCTGTAGAAGCGGCTGATATTACATTAGTGAATGATGATTTATGCGGTATAGTATATTTACATGAGCTCTCAAAAGAAAGCATTAAGGTTGTGCACCAGAATTTTTGGCTTGCAACTTCGTCGAATGTGGCAGGTGTATTGCTTGGCGCATTTGGTCTTATAAATCCAGTGCTTGCTGGAACTTTGCATATAGCGCACACCCTTGGGGTTTTGGCTTCTTCTTCACGTCTTCTTTCGTATGAAGTTGAGGAAGATTTGAGTATAGGCTGTGAAAATAAATAATATTTTGAAAATAAATTGTAATTGAGGGAAAGAATGGATCTACAAGCAATAATCGCTTTAAGAAAATATTTGAGCATTGACGAGCACAAAGATGGTGAAATTTCATTGAATATTTCACTCAAAGTCTTGGCTGATAATAAGGCTATGGCTTTTGTGAGCGACATGAAAAAAAAGAATATACCAAAGGCTATACTTGATTCAAATCTTGATATAATCGGCAGAAAAGTGAAACTCACCTATGATACAAAAAGTATTGTTCCAAGCGAGTTTGACGAAATTCTCACTACTAGAAATCGTACAAGATTTGAAGAATTGGTGGTGAAATATGAAAAAGTTCTCAGTGTTTAATGGTTAACTCTCTAATAAAGTTTGACTTTTATAAGTCGTAATAAACAACATCTCTCAAAGTAAATGAGGTAGAAAATGGCGAAAAATAAGAAAAATCAAAGTGCGAACACAAATGCTTTTCAAGACAATCAAACACAGGCTAATAACCAATATTATGTATTTGATCCAAATTACGGCTTTGTGCCAGCCTCTCAAAATGGCAATGAAATGAATACTACTGATGTTTATAATCAGCAATATCAACAGAATGCACCATATGGGCAAAATTATCAACAAGGCTATGGGCAATATAATCAAGGCTATACCAGAGGTTATGCCAGAAACTATGGTTCATACGGCAATCCTATGCAGATGCAGCACACTATGCAGATGAATGCTATGCAAGAAGAAATCAATCAATTGAGAGCTTCTTTAAATGGCAATGCAGCAAATCAAAAAAATGCACAAACTTCTATTACTCCAGAAAAAATGCAAGAAATTTATACTATTGTAGACGAAATAGCAAAAGGTCAAGCGGGGCCAGAAAAATTGCTTCCTCTTATGCAAAATACTTCTATGGATTTTTGGAAGGGACTTGCCATCGGAGCAGGCGCAATTTTAGTGTACAATTGCACACCATTAAAGGATATTATCAACAATATTCTTGGCTTAGGACTCGCTTCATTTATGCCAAACAAAACTACTGACGAAGGCTTTGATGACGATGGTTTTGACGACGATATTGACAGCGAAGTAAAAAGCTCAGAAGAAAAAGCATAGGGTATTGTTATGATTAGATATAATCCTCCGATGATAAATGCTTCTTTAGCAAGACCAGCCAGCGAAAATATTCCACAAGCTCGTCCAAGTCTTGCGGCAACAGCTTTAGGTGGGCTTATTGCAGGTGTGGTGACAGGGGCAACTGTTGCGGCTGCATCGAGTGCGCGTAAGGTGAAAAATGGCTGTATGACAAAAGAAGAAGCGGCTAAAGAAATAGCTCGTGAAGCAGGAAGCATGGGAATTGCGGCAAGTGTGGGTGTGACGGCAACGGCAATGATGAATGCAGGCGGTATTTTATCAGTCGCAAGTACAGCTCTTCTCACAGCAGGAACAAAATATGCCATAGATTCCTTGTTGCATGATGAGGCCCGCGAATTAGTCAATAAAGAAAAAAATAAAATTGAAATTGAAGCAGAAAAAGCTTAAAAATAGCTAAAAAAGAGAGAATATAATGGCAAAAAAATCAAGTTATCAAAATACCTTGGGGCAATATACGGGAACAACGCCTATTGATGCCTATAATTTTTATAAGAAGAATGAGCAGGCAAGTCAAGATATTATTTCATCAATGAATTTTAAAAGTGCGCAAGACACAAGCGCGAATATAGGAAATGGTTTTATGAGAAACTTTCTAGGAAATCAACAAGATCAAGGAGTGAGCGCAATGCTGTCAAATAAGATATTAGGTATGCAGCCTTCGCTTTTGAAAGGACTTCTACTTGGCGCAGGCATTGCATTAGTGGCGACAAATCCTAAGGTGCAAAAAGCTGTTGTTGGCACAGCCATCAAAGCCTGGAGCGGCATGCAAGCCAGCATTGAAGAAATGAAAGAGCAAGTGAACGATGC
>CAYJFE010000010.1:0-44143 GCA_964369165.1 uncultured Desulfovibrionaceae bacterium
CAGCCTTGCAAATCCAAGAAGCTCGCCAACTTCGTGAACTTGTGGCCACAAAAGCACAATCAGACATTGCAAGCCAAGTGAAAGAAGAGAAGCAAGAACAAATGTCTGAAGAGTTGGTGCGAAATCTAATGAAGTCGCACAACTTTGATTACACCTCACAAAAAGATCCTTTTTAGAAAGGGTCAGGCTTTGAGGTATAATCCCAATCACGAGATTTCATAAGCTCTTCTGCTTTTTCTTCAGATTTCTTTTCTTTTTCTGACTTGCAACCTAGCAATGAGGTAGTCAAAACCATGCATAATAATAAAAAAACAATTTTTTTCATAACTTTATTTACCTTTCTTTTAATATCATTCCAACAAGCTTTTGCGCAAACAGCTGATATAAACATTGTAACAAAAATCGTTTTAGAATTCAACAACCAAACTGAGTCATGGTATAAAATTTTTCAAAATGTAGCAAAAAATCTTTTCTATATTATGGCGGTTATAGAGCTTGCTCATATTGGTATACAAGTAACAATATCTACCGAAGATTTTAGAGGAGCTTTTAGAAGGTTGCTCATGTTTGCCCTTACAGGTGGCTTCTTTATAGCAGTTTTAGTCAATTACCAAGAATGGTCACAACAAATTATTAGAGGCTTACAAGCAGTTGCTGGACAAACAGGCTCTTCAAGCGTGAATAGTGACAATCCAATGTTGATTGGAATTCAATTATTTCACCTTATCAAAGATGCTGTAGGCGAATTAGATTTAGACGAACTCCATATAGCCCTATTTTTCTTTATTGCAGGTTTTATCTTATTGATTTGCTTCACTCTTATGACGGCAAACATCATTATCATCAAATGTGAAAGTATTGTGGCCACTTTAGCCGCCTTTATTCTTATGGGCTTTGGTGCAAGCTCTTTTACAAAAGATTATGCTGTAAATACATTACGTTATGTGCTGTCTGTCGCTTTTAAACTCTTTACTATGCAATTGATTATGAATATAGGTTTAGGTTTTGCTGAAAAACTCAATGCTTATGAAATAGATATAGAAAATTGCATAGTTATGGTTGCTTTTTCCTTGGTATTATTAGTGCTTTCGCAAAAAATTCCTGAAATTGTTGCAGGCATAATTCAAGGTGCGCACTCTGGTGGCGGTGGCGGTCTTATGGGTGGTGCTCAAATGGTAGGCGGCATGATTGGCGCAGGAGTTGGTGGCCTTGTTGGTGGCGGTGCAGGAGCAGTTGGCGGAGCTAAAGCTTTGAGTAGTGCCAGCAAGATAGCACAAGCGGAAGGTAGTAGCGGTGCTATAGGCACTTTCAAAGCCCTAAATACAGCAAGACAACAAGTTAATATGAAACAAACAAGCATTGGCAATGAATTGAAAGGCCGACTTGCAACAATAAATGAATTAAAGAAATAGGAGTTTTTATGTTTTTCAAGAAGAAAAAAAATGAAGATTTAACCTTACCTGAACAGCCCACAAATAGCCCATATTTGAGTGCAAGACAAGAATGGCTCGAAAGGTACGGCGATTACGTCAAACAATCAAAAAATTGGCGAATTATGGCTTTCTGTTCCTTTGTTATTGCTCTTTTGTCAATCACAGGAAATGTCATTCAAATGAATCAGCAAAAAGTCATTCCTTACATCATTGAAGTTGATAATTTGGGAAGAACTTCTGTTGTTGGTCGTGCAGACTCTATGCAAACAGCTCCGCAAGAGCTTGTGCAGTCAGTTATTGCAAATTGCATTACAGATTGGCGAACAGTAACAGCCGATATTGAACTCCAAAGAAAGATGATTTCAAGACTTTCTTATTATTTTGTAGGTTCAGCGCAAGGTGTGATGAAAGAATGGTATAATGTCAATAATCCCTATGACATAGCAAGTTCAGGCAAGCTTATTCATGTGGATATAAAAACTTTGCCTCTGCCAATAAGTGAAAACTCTTATCGCATTGAATGGACGGAAACTATTCGTAATCATTCAGGAATGCTTGTGTCTGCGCAAAATTTTGAAGCTAATGTGACTATTCAAATCAAAGAACCAAAGAATGTTGATGTGATTTTGCATAATCCAGGCGGAATTTATATCACTGAAATTTCAGCAACTACTGTACTAAAAAAATAATGGAGTCTATTGTGAAAAAACTTTTATCATCATGCATTTTTATGTCTATTTCCTTGATATGCACTAGCTCTTTTGCTGTTGAGCAATCAACAATAGACGCACTTACTATTCCTGATTATCTCGGTACAGAAATTGTGCCTTTGACAAGTAAAGAGAAAAATTCTCTCAATTTAACAGGGAATTGGATAAAAAACGGCGCTGAACCTTTTTTGGCAAAAAATGGCAAGCTGATTTATGTGCACGGGGCAAGTATGCCTACAATTTTGGCAAGCCCGATGCAGATTTGTGATGTGGAATTGCAAGCAGGCGAAGTAGTCAATGAAATTATTGTCGGTGATACTGCAAGATGGATGGTAGAAACTGGCCAAGTAGGCAATATTGCACATATTTTCATCAAGCCTGTTGATGCAGGACTTGAAACATCAGCCGTTGTCACCACAAATAGAAGAGTCTATCATCTTCGCCTTATATCAAATAAAAAGGATTACACTCCCTATGTAGGCTTTATGTATAACGATGAAATGAGAGCCTATACACAAAATAAAATCGAAGAGAAAGAAAAAGAGACTTATTATGCTTCCACTCGCACCGATGGAGAAGAAGCTCAAGCAGCTAATTTAGAAGATTTAAATTTTGACTACGAAGTGGAGGGTAAGGCTTCTTTCAAACCCGAACGTATTTATGACGATGGCCGTCAAACTTTTATCAAGCTTCCAAAGAATGTAAGTTCGAGGGAAATGCCTGTATTACTTGTCAGCAAAGGCAGAGATACGATTATTGTCAATTACCGTATCAAAGAAAATGCAATCGTTGTTGATGGTGTGTATGACGAAATAATTCTTGTGCTTGGAGTTGGTAATGACAAAGAGCAAGTCAAAATTAAAGCACTTTAAGGCAATGCTATGAAAAGATTATTATTTCTTTTTCTGCTTTTCTTGTCTGCTGGCTTTTTTTCAGGCTGTGCAACAACAAGATATAATGCTTCTTCCATTGGAGTATTGCCTACTGATACTGTGATTGACACAATTACAGAAGATATAGTGGCATTTATAAGCGAACATTATCCGCCTGGGCATACAAGCTTTAGAATTATAGCTACTAGGGACGAAGAGCAAGAAAATAATGACTTTATTTTTTCGCTTGATAATACGCTTCGTCAAAAAGGCTTTGCGGTATCGCATGAAGCTTCTTTAGGCTTGACTTATGCCTTTGACTCGCTTCTTGAGGACTTTTGGTACGCACAATTACGCTTTACAGACAATTTTATCTTTTCTTCTTTATATACGCAAACTGGGCAATTTTTATCACGTTCACAATTAAATAAAGGAGGAAGCAATGAGCGATAATTCACCAAATTCACTACGTCCTACTCCAAAAGTGAAGAGCATAAGCAAAAAATATCTTATCTTAGTCTTTGGTGCTTTATTCATTATGTTTATTGTATTTTATTTCAGTATGATGCAATCAACTTCTCAGCAACAGCAAAAGCTTGAAGCTCCTACTGTGGAAATAACTGAAGAGGAAGAAAAAGTTTCGCTTTTAACAATCGAAGGAAGCGGTCTTACTATTCCTGAAGAAAAACCTCCAGTAGATGCTAACACAAATGAGAACACTCCAAGCACACCTACTGAGCCTATTATCGTTATTAGAGATAAAAGCCCAACTGAAGAACAAAGGCAGATACGACAATACCGTACAGAGGGCTATCTTGCGGCTTTATCAGCTCCTTTGTTATCAAAAAGGCAAACGCAGCATTCACAACAAGCAAGTCAAGAAGTGCATATCTCAGGAAGCACACAAGCTCCTGCAAGTTTAAACTCTCTTGCTAATCAAAGTTCTTATGATGTGAGTGCTGATAAAGACAAAGAAGCTTTTTTTAGCCGTTCACAACAAAGCGATAAAGCATGGATTTCAGACGATATACGCACAAAAGGGCAAGATTTTGAAGTAAAGACAGGCACAGTCATTCCTGCTGTTATGGTGACAGGAATAAATTCAGACCTGCCTGGGAATATTATCGCTCAAGTTTCGCAGAATGTCTACGATACTGCAAGCGGTATGGATTTACTTATTCCTCAAGGCTCGAAGCTCTTTGGAGTGTATGACTCAAGAGTAATATTTGGGCAAGAACGTGTTCTTGTTGCTTGGAATAGAATAATATTTCCAGATGGTTCTGCTTTGACACTTCCTGCAATGCCAGGCGCAGATATGTCAGGAAACGCAGGTTTCCACGACCAAGTTGACAATCACTATTTTAGAATTTTTGGCTCTGCCATTCTTATGTCGCTTATTGTTGGTTCTACTTCTTATAGCGTTGATGCCATGAGTGGCGACTCTGAAGACGGAAGCTCTTTACAATCACAAATGACAAGCGCACTTGCTCAGCAATTAGGACAGACCTCCACTTCTTTGCTTGAAAAGAATTTGAGCATAAAACCTACACTTGAAATTCGTCCAGGCTATCGCTTCAATATCGTACTTACTAAAGACTTAGTCTTTGAAAGCCCTTATATTGGGTGGAGGTAAGTATGCAAGAATACGGATTAAAAGGCACAAAGAACAAAAAGTCTGCTCTTTATTATGCTCTATTTATGATTTTGCTTATTGTGGCTTCCTTTCAACTGAGCACACAAGTCTATGCCTATTATTTAGGCTATCAAGAAGCTTTGGGCGATTATTGGTTTATTGTACTTGATATTGCTTGGTATCCTACATGGTCAATTCTTTCTTGGAAAGATTATGTGAATACTTCACATCTTGCTGATAAAGCCATTGTATTTGGGCAAATGCTCTTTCTTGCGCCTCAATTTTTGTTCTTTGGCTTGTATTTTGCTTTCAAAATGCAAAAAGGAAATAAGATCTTACACGGCTCTGCTACATGGGCAAAAGAAGATGAAATCAAAACTATGGGCTATTTTAGTGGCCAAGGTGTGTATGTAGGTGCATGGCAAAAACATAAAAATATAATACGCTATCTTAGACATAATGGTCCTGAACATATTCTTTGCTTTGCTCCTACTCGTTCGGGTAAGGGTGTTGGGCTTATTCTTCCAACTTTGCTTTCTTGGTTGGATTCCTCACTTATTCTTGATATTAAAGGCGAAAACTGGGCTTTGACAAGTGGTTTTCGTAAAAGTATTGGCCATAAGGTTTTGAAATTCGACCCTACAGACGTTTCGGGCTTGTCTTGCGCTTTTAATCCCTTGGAAGAGATAGAATTGAATACCTTCGAGGCTATTCAAGACATACAAAACCTTGCATTGATGATGATTGACCCTGATGGAAAAGGTTTGTCTGACCACTGGACGAAGGCAGGCTTTGGCTTCTTTGGTGGAATGCTTATGCATTGCTGTGTGATGAAGAAGTGTGTGGAAAAAAGAACGGCCACTTTAGAGGATATTACCTTGATGATGTCGGGCTTTGATATGCCTATTGAAGAAGTCTTTGACGAAATGGTTGAAACGGATCACTCCTTACTTCTCTCAGAAGTTTTTGAAAACTTTGACGAGAAAGTAGGTTCGGCAATCCATGCTTTTATAGCTTCTACTGCCACAGAAATGAAGCAAAAACCTGAAAAAGAAGCAGGAAGTATTGTTTCTACCGTGCTTGTTAATATCAGCCTTTATCGTGACCCTGTTATCAATTTGAATACACGCAGGAGCGATTTCAAAATAGCTGATTTGATGAATAGTGATACTCCTGTTGACCTTTATCTTGTGCTCAATCCTGCTAATATAGACAGAATACGTCCTCTTATCCGCTTGATGGTGGATATGATTATAAGAAAAGTCTGTAAAGAAATGAGCTTCAAAGATGGTACAAGCGTAAAGGGTTATAAGCATAGACTTTTACTTATGCTTGATGAGTTCACTTCTCTTGGTAAGCTTCCTATTATCGAAAAAGCTATTGCTTATATCGCAGGTTATGGCGGTAAGATGTATCTTATTGTGCAAGATATTACACAATTAAACAGCGCATACGGCAAGGATAACGCTCTTATGGCAAACTGTCATGTGCGTATTGCTTATGCTCCAAATACACCTGAAACGGCTAAATTATTGTCAGATATGACAGGAAAAACAACTGTTGTAGACACAAAAAAGTCGAAATCCTTTAGCAAAGGTGGCCAATCTTCAAGTGTGAATGTTGCAGAAACAGGAAGACCTTTGCTTACTCCTGATGAGTGCTCACGACTTCCTGCGGCTATTAAAGACAGCGACGGCAAGGTAATAGCACCAGGGCATATGCTTATCTTTACAGCAGGGCAAAATCCTATTTATGGAGTTCAAATACTTTACTTTAAAGACCCTGTTTTTATTGAGAGAGCTAAGATTGAAGCGCCTACACATTCTGACTCACTCTATTACGATTATGAGTACAGCGATTCAATTACTATTCAGCCAAAAGTGCCTGACGAAAGTGAAAAAATTATAGAAATTCCAATAATAAACAAAGAGAAAACTTCTTTGAAGTTTGAAAATTTCTTGGAATAATTATGAAAAAATTTCTTATATATTCACTTGTTATTATTGCTTTTATTGCTTCTCGCTATGAAATAGGCATAAATACTACTCCTTCTCTTGAAAGAGGTATTTATTACATAAGCAATGAAAATATCAAAAGAAATGACATTATCAAGTTTTGCTTAGAAGATGAAGAATTTTCAAATATTGCTCATAAAAACGGATATTTAGACGAAAGTTATCTTTGTGAGAACGGCTTACAGCCTTTACTTAAGCAAGTTGCAGGCCTAGCAGGCGATAAGGTGGAAGTAAGTGCAAAAGGCATTTTTGTTACTCCAAAGGGAAAAGACATTGCTTGCACTTGGTATCCCCCACAAACAAGTGACACAAAAGGACGCCCTCTTTTTTCAAAGCTTGAAAGCGGCGAAATCCCAAAAGGCAAAGTCCTTGCGTTAACAACATATAAAAACGGCTTTGACAGCAGATACTTTGGATTGATTGACATCAAATCAACATCAAAAGCTAATAACCTTTTAACATTTTAGGAGTTTTTATGGAAATTAATAAAGTAACACAAGAAGATTTATTATTGGAGTCATCAAAGAAATCCTTTCTTCAGCTTCATGAAAATGATGATTTAGGCATTCCTCTCAATCCTGATGTGGCTGATTTTATGGGTGCATTTGAAGAAAGTGCTATCGCACTTGAAGACACGGAAGAAACAACTATAAGCGAGGAAAATTATGAATAGTCAAGAAGATAAAAAGCCTTTCCATGAAGATTTGACGGATAATCTTATTGTTCAACTAAGCACTAATTTTGCTCCTTTTCAAAAGGCTTCAAGTAATGCAACTACTCCCTTTAATCCTTCAACTGGCAAGGCTTATAAAGGAGTCAATCGCCTCAATCTTGCTATGTCTGAATTTAGTGATCCACGTTGGTTCACTTTCAAGCAAGCCAAAGAAGAGGGTTATAAAATCAATAAAGGCGCAAAAGCTCAAACTGTTATCTATTATCAATTTTCAAAAGATAATGAGCCTTTAGAACGTCCTATTATGCGTTTTGCCAAGGTTTTTAATGCTGAACAACTTTCAAATGTTCCTGAACTGGAAAATCCTCTTGAAAAGACACAAAAGCAAGTGCAAAGCCCTAAGAAAGTTATTGAAGAATATCTCAATAAAGACGGTAAAAGAGCTATCAGCAATGAAGACCATGCAAGAAAAAATCTTCGTACTGAACTTGCTTTGTGGATGCTCGAAAATGAAAGCGGCATAGCGAATAATTTGCCAAAAAACACACAACACATTGCCACTTGGATAAATATACTCAAAAAAGACCCAAATGAAATTATGCGTGCTTGTAGAGACGCAGAAAAAGCAAAGGATTTTGCTATGGAACATAGGCAAGAACAAATGGTTGAAAAGCCACAAGAACAGCAACAAGCAGAAAGTTCAAAAGAAAGCAAAAGAGCGAAAGAAAAAACCTTTCTTTCCGTGCCTTTTGAAGAAAAAGACAATGCCAAAGCACAAGGTGCGAAATGGGATTGGCAAAGCAAAGCTTGGTTTATTCCTGCAGGTGAAGATTTATCTAAAGTTGAGCATTGGTTGCCTCAAAACCAAGAAAAGACAATCAAGAAAGAACATCTTTCACCTGAAGAAGAGATTGCTATCCAACTTAAAGAGCTTGGCCTTGATATTGAAGGCTTACCAATTTTAGACGGAAGTATACAAAGAGTTCCGCTTATAGGCCGAGATTCAAAAGGCTTAGACGGTGCGTATTGTGGATATTCTGACGGTGTGCCTGCTGCTTGGGCACAAAACTTTGTGACTGGCGAAAAAGTGAATATCAAAGCAACTGGCCACGTTCTTTCAGACGAAGAAAAAGCCTTGCAGAGAGCGGAAAATGCTCAAAAGCAACAAAAAAGAGAAGCTGAAAGAAAAGAAATGCAAGACCGTGTTGCCATTCAATGTACGGAAAAGTGGGATAAAAGTCATTATGCTTTGAGTGAACACCCTTATTTAATTCGTAAAAATGTATCTGCAATCAATATAAAAGAAGATAGTCTAGGAAAGACTTTGCTTTTGCCATTAGTCAACACTTCAGGTGAAATTCGCGGACTTCAAGAAATTGATGAAGAAGGCAACAAAAGATTCACTAAGGGTATGGAAAAGAAAGGAAATTTCTGTCCTCTTGGTTTCAAAATGGCGGATAGCCCTAAACAAATACTTCTTTGTGAGGGATACGCAACAGGAGCAAGCTTACATAAAGCGACTGAACTTCCCATTGCTGTAGCCTTTGATTCAGGAAATCTCGAAGAAGTGGCCATTAATTTGCGTAAAAAATTCCCAAAAGCAGAACTTGTTATATGCGCTGACAATGACATCAAAAATGAAAAAAATGTAGGTGTTGAAAAGGCGAAAGCGGCTGCTGAAAAAGTAGATGCTAAAGTGAAAATTCCTAAGTTTTCAAAAGAAGAACAGGCAAAAGGCTGTAATGATTTCAATGATATGCATACAGCAAAAGGCATTAAAGAAGTACAAAAACAAATAGGGCTTTCCAAAGAAAAAAGCCAAGAAGGAATAACAAGATGAAATTACTTATCGTAGAATCCCCAGGCAAGATTAAAAAATTGCAAGCTATTCTTGGCTCTCAATGGCTTGTTGCCGCAAGTTTTGGGCATATCAGAGATTTGCCTGTAAAAACAATAGGTGTAGAAGCTCCAAGCTTTGTTCCTCAATATCAGCCGACAGACAAAGGCAAAGACGTTATTAAAAGGCTTCAAGAGCTTGTAAAGAAAGTCGACGAAGTCTACCTTGCAACTGACCCTGACCGTGAGGGAGAGGCTATTGCATGGCATTTAGAAGATGCTCTAAACCTCAAAAATCCTAAGCGTGTAAGCTATACTTCAATTACTGAAAAAGAAGTGCTTGAAAGCATAAATAATGCTCGTAGCATTGATATGAACTTAGTCAAGGCACAGGAGGCAAGAAGAGTATTAGACAGGCTTTGCGGTTATATGGTAAGCCCTATTATTTCAAATGCTTTTGCTGAGAAATTAAGTGCAGGACGTGTTCAAAGCCCTGCTGTAAGCATTATCTCAGCAAGAGAAAAGGCTATACGCTCCTTTGTTTCTACTACGCACTATGGAGTTGAAGCGATTTTTGAAGCTGTTGAAAACATTCAAGACGGTTGGAAAGCTATTTGGAAAACTGAGAACTTCCTTGAAGAAAATCAAGAATATATTCTTGATAAAAAATTGGCTGAAAACATTGCAAAGCTCAAAACTTTTAGCATTACTGATTTTAGTGAAACAGAAGCAAAGCAAGCTCCTCCTGCACCCTTTACGACTTCGTCTTTGCAACAAGCTTCAAGTAATGCTTTAAAGTTTTCGCCAAAGAAAACTATGGAAGTGGCTCAAAAACTCTATGAAGCTGGGCATATCACCTATATGCGTACGGATAGTCCTAATCTTTCTGATGAGGCTATTCAAGAAATTAGAGCTTATTGTACACAAAATGCGCTTGATTTTGTCGAAAGTCCAAGAACTTGGAAGACAAAAGGCAATGCACAAGAAGCGCATGAGGCTATACGTCCTACGCATATTGAAGCAGAAGAAATTGAAGGATCTGCCGATGAAAAGGTTTTGTATGAATTAATCCGTCTGCGTGTGCTTGCTTGTCAGCTAAAAGAAGCTGTGTTCAGCGTTAGAAAAATGACTTTAGAAGCAGACTTTGAAGGCAAGAAAGCTATTTTTGAAGCTCAAGGCAGAACACTTATTGAAAAAGGGTGGAAAAATCTATTTGAAAATGACTCCGCTCTTGCTGATGAAGAAGAAGACAGTCAAGAAATGAATAATCCTATTCCGCAATTAAAGGCTGATAATCTGCTCTCTTCAGTTTCAAGCGAAGTGAAAACCAAGAAAACCAAACCGCCTACACGCTATACTCAAGCTTCACTTGTGCGTGAACTTGAAAAGCAAGGTATTGGCCGTCCTGCTACTTATGCAAGCATTTTGGATAATATTTTGCAACGTGGCTATATCACAGAAGAAAAACGTAAACTTCACGCTACGGCTTTAGGCGAAAAGCTTATTGACGGCATGACAGGCAATTTTTCTTTTCTTGATTTGAAGTTTACAAAGAATATGGAAGATGGGCTTGACGATATAGGCGAAGGAAAAATGCAATATATTGATATTATAAAAGAAAATCATAGCAAACTCCAAGAAGAAGTTGAAGTATTCCAAAAAGCAAACGCTATTCCTTGCCCTTCATGCAATAGCTACAATTTCAAGCACTTGAAAGGCAAAAGCAAGGAAGGCAAAGCCTATGATTTCTTCAAATGCGAAGCTTGCGAAGAAGTTTTCAGCAATGAAGGCGGAATGCCTGTAAAAAAAGAGAAAAAGGAAATTCCACTTACGGATTTCGACTGTGAAAAATGTGGTCACAAATTGAAGCATATTCAAGGCTCTAAGAATGGTAATTCTTATGACTTTTTCTCTTGCTCCAATGCTAAATGCAACACGAATTACGATAATGTCGACGGCACACCCACAAAGCAAGCAGCAAAAGAAAATACAGGCAATAAAACGAAGTTCAAGTGCAAGAAATGCAAGAAAGCTTTACTTGAAAAGCCCACGAAAAATGGCGGAATTTGGTTTGCCTGCTCAGGCTATCCTGATTGCAAAGAAAGATATTGGGCAAATGAAGATAATACTCCTAAATTTGAGGCATAATTATGAAATTTTTACTTACTCTACTGAGCATATTCTGCTTTTGTCTTCCAGCTCATGCTCAAAGCACTTTTGACACAATATCAAAGAAATTTCCAGAAGATGCAAAGTATTTTGCAGAAGATATTCTTTTTGATATCACAAATATTTATCCTACAACAACTGTTTTCAATTTTGAAGAAAATAAGAAATTTCCCTTCAATCAGGAATTAACAAAGCTACTCACAGAAAAAGGCTATACCTTTAGCGAATACGGAATAAAAATCGACTATCTTTTTGATTTTATTGACGAACAAAGAGCATATCTAAGACTTTTGTTTGCCGATGGCAAGAAGCTTGGTGTCGTGCGAGTTTTAGGCGACAAAAGAAATGCTCTTGCACCTCTTCAAACATATAATCCTATGAATATGGCTTATAGCTATCAAGGACAAAATAAAGACTTTGCTCCGCCTGCTTCACCCTCAAGCTCTTCAACTACTGCGACAGAACAAGCTCTCAACGAATTTGCTTCAAATCAAAGTTTAGAACAAACACAAGACACAGCTATAAATACAGCTCCCATAGAGTCTACACCTTTATATCCTTCTTATAAGCCTGCAAATACTCAAGGAATTGCAACAATTCCATTAAAAACTTGGAAGCTTGAAAAAGGATCACTTATGCACCAACTTGATGAATTATGCCAAAGCGAAAGATGGAAGCTTGTTTGGAATGCTGACTATGA
Organism: uncultured Desulfovibrionaceae bacterium; assembly: GCA_964369165.1. Taxonomy (GTDB): domain Bacteria; phylum Desulfobacterota; class Desulfovibrionia; order Desulfovibrionales; family Desulfovibrionaceae; genus CAYJAZ01. The sequence goes on from CAYJFE010000010.1 coordinate 12,042, forward strand.
TTTAGATATGCACGCTTCAGCAAGTTTTTCAGGCTCATTTGTCGGTTTTATAGAAGAGTTTTTCACAACTTTGCAAGATACGCAGTCAAGACTGAGAGTGAGCGTATACAAATCCAATAAAGTTATTGAAGTTTCAGGAGAATAAAATGAAAAAACTACTTATTATATTGCTCTTGCTTATTACAAGTTCTATTTTTGCAGGTTGTGCAAGTCATAATTCATTGAGAAGTTCGATAGAGCAAACAGCCGAGCAAAACACACTTGGTGAAGCAAAAAATGTGCAGATTTTTGATAAGCCTTATCTTGGTTCTACCGTGCGTGAATTAGACACAAGAAGTGCTGAATTTGATAAAAAAGCAACGCTTTCGCAACGTGGCACTATTTCAGAAATTGCAAAGGTTTTAGAGTCAATGTTTGACTTGAGCTTTCAAGTGCAAGATGCCGACAACAAATCTCATCGTGTCTACTATGAAGGCACTTTAAAAGGCTTACTTGACTCTATCACCTCTTCTACTGGCTATGGTTGGCAATACCATAATAAAACAATTACTTTTGCAAAATCAATGTCAAAAACTTACACGATTTATGCTATGCCTGGAACTAATTCTTATGAGAACAATATCACCAACAAAAGTAAGGATTCAAGCACTACTTCAAGTGGTATAGGCACAACAGTTCAAAGCGCAAACACATCTGCAGATACAGCGCAGACAACTCAAACAGAATTTGAAGTCAATGCCTTTGAAGAAGTAGTGGAAAATGTTAAAGCTTTACTTTCAACAACGGGTACAGCTTCCGCTAACCAACAGTCAGGCACAATTACCGTTTTTGACCAAGCAAAACATATACGCTTAGTTGATGAATACATTGATGAAGTCAACGAAAAAATGGCACGTCAAGTGGCCATAAACGTGCAAGTGTGGTCTTTGGAAATAACGGACGACACCGACATAGGCTTTAATCTTCAAGTGCTTTTTGAAGGATCAAATCTTTCCGTTCTTGCTGGTGGTGCGACTGCTTTAGCAACAAACTCTATAACAGCTAGTATTGTTTCAGGAAGTTTGAAAAATTCGCAAGCCACGCTTAATGCACTCAAAGAATGGGGAAATGCTTCAATAGTGACATCAGGAAGCGGCATTGTTATGAGCAATCAACCTTTGCCTGTGCTTGCTGTTTCTAAAAACGGCTATTTAGCAAGCATGACATCAGAAATTACGGACTATGGCAAGTCTACTGAAATAACTCCAGGGGAAATCACAACAGGCTTTGCTATGACGGTTATTCCTCATATTTTAGAAAGACGTGAACTCATTTTGCAATACAACATAAACCTTAGCAATCTTGATGAGATGAAAGTCTTTAATACAAGTGATGTATCCATTGAACTTCCGCAAACGTCAAACCGTTCTTTTGCTCAAACCATGCGTATGAAAATGGGTCAAACACTTGTACTTGCTGGCTATCAGCAAGATATTCAAAAAGACTCCAATGCTCTAGGCTTCTTGATGGGAGGAAAGAATAAAAGCAATTCAAAAAGTCTTCTTATCATTACCATTCAAGTTGAAAACGCAGATATATAGGTTTTTATTATGAAACTTATTGAAATAAACAAAATAACTTATGCTTTAGGCATAGAATGGCGGCTTAGATACAACCAAAAAGCAAAGGATATTGTCAAATCTGCGCCTAGTGATTTTGATTGCTATGTACTCAGCGAAAAGCAAGTGGGCTATTTGGTAACAAATAAAAATCCACGCTATCTCAAAAGCCTTAGCTTGGTTGCTTCCTTAAAAATTCCTGAAAAATCCTTTCTTGGTATCTTTATGCTTAAAGATATTCACGGAGAAATCTTCTATAGTCTTATTTGTTTTCATAATGGCTATGTTGTAGGTCTTGGCGATTCCATTTTTGCCACAAAAGAAGAAGCTGAAAGTAAGATACCAAGTATTCAAGATTTATTGAATTCTAAAATAGAAAATATAGTCAAATTTGATACCTTGCATGACAGTTTATTCTTTTTGCAAGACCGCTTGCCAAAGAAAACCTTGTTTCCTAAACATCAAATAAAGGCACTTTACAAAAGCAAGTCAAGCAATATCAAACTTGGTGTATTGGCTGTCAGTATTGTGGCCATACCTATGACTTATTTTGCTGTCACAAACTTTTTAGAGTATCGAACACAGCAAAATATTATCAAGGAACGAGCTTTATTCTTGCAGAGCAAGGAAGAAAAGAAATTAGAACTGCAGAACAATGCTGAAAATATATTTCCACAATCTTGGAAAAATCAATATCAGCCTGTGGATAGCTTTAGAATATGCCAAAATGCCATGTTTGAATTGCCAATAGTTGAAAACAACTGGCTTATTCATCAAGTCGTTTGTAATGGCAAAGCAGTTAACACAACTTGGGCATGGCAAAACCAGGCAGATTATATAAATCTTCCTTTTGACGGCAATTTGAAAGGCACAAAGGAAGTCACTTCAAAGCACGTTCTGAATAAAATTGACATTGATAAAGCGCAGAAAATTGAAAGTTCACATTCTGAATTTCTTACAAAAAACGACATCACAAAGCTTCTTTATCAGCTCACACAAGACATGGGCACAAGTCTCAAACTCAAATTTGATGATGTTTCAACAAGATATTACGAAGATTTAGAATTGACGATTTCAGCTCCTTGGCGAAGAGGAAAATTCACTCTTGAGCCTGTTCCTGCAAGTTTGCTCTTAAATGACAGTTTGTTCAAACATCTTCAAAGCTTACCAAGTTTATATATCACAGAAATAAAATACGATCACGCTTTACTGGCATGGTCTATTCAAGGAGAATTTTATGTACAACCTTAAACATTTCTTGCTCTGTTTGCTCTGCATATTTTTCACAGCTTCTCTTGCTTTTGCTGAAGCTGAAAAGAAAGATACTGCTCCAAGCAAAACAACACCAACATTACAATTAATTACTGAACAACGTGCTTATATGGAAAGTTTGAAGCTTGAAGTGGGTATTATCGAACAGCAAGTAAAAATTCAAGAGCTTACAGATCCAAAACCAGTTCTTATGCCTAATCAGTCGCTTATTGATTCACTTTCTGTCACAACTGAAGGTAATTCCGCAGCTTCAACAAACTCTTCTACTTCACCTGCAGGAAATGCAGGAGGCACACGTCTTCTTGCCATACATGGTGTGGACGGAAACGCTTTGTCAGCTACTTTAAGCTTTAATGGAAAAACAGTCAGCCTAAAACAAGGGCAAAATTATCAAGGCAATAGAGTAAATATCAGCCGTGACAAAGTAACTCTTGGCTCTAAAACCTTTACTCTTGAGTAGGTGGAATATGTTTTTTACAAAACTTTTTCAAAAAAATACTGCTCCTGTAGTCAAAAATAAAGAATACGGAAACCTGAGTAGACTTCCTGAGTCTATCAGCTCTCGTATGGCTTTAGTTGATGGTGTTTTGCATATTTCAGAAGAATTGAAAAGTAATATGCATATGATGGACTTTGTTACCGAACAAAAACGACGTGGCAACACGCAAGTGAGATTCTATAGCGCTTTAGAATTTACTGAAAAATTTCAACATGACACGGTTGCTACTGTAAATGTGAAAGACGAAAACGAATTAAAGACGTTTGCTAAATCAATCTTCCAAAAAGCCTATGAACAAAAAGCAAGTGATATACACATCAAAGATCTAGGCACACACAGTCTTATACGTTTTCGTATTATAGGTATGGTGGTGGATTATAATATCTACCAAGTGGAAAAAGGCAGAGCCTTATTGCAAGGTATTTATAATACCATGTGTCAGCGCTCTGAAACCATGTACAACAATAAAGAAAGGCAAGATGCTCGCATTGTTGAAAGAACAAATCTTCCTCGTGAAGTTCACTCTATTCGCGTTCACTCAGAATCTACTGACCGTCCTGATGCACCTGAAGGCATTGCTTCTTGTATGTATTTACGCTTACTTTATGATGCTATTAAAGCAACAGGCACATTAGAACAGCGACTTGATACTCTAGGATTTTTACCTGAACAAATAGAAATATTTAAATATCTTATGAGAAGAACAGGTCTTGTTATTGTATCGGGACCGACTGGACACGGTAAATCAACAGTTCTTAAACATTGTATGGAATCAATGGTAGAGCAAAGTCCACAAAAAAACTATATAGCATTTGAAGACCCGTCAGAATATGTGATTGAGGGTGTTGACCAAATCTCTATTTCAACAAAGGATAATAATAGGGGAAGAGCCTATACTGAAGCTATTGCAGGCGGAATGCGTTCAGATCCTGACACTATTCTTATCGGTGAAATGCGTTATGCTGAAGCTATTATAGCAGGCATGAATGTTGCAACTTCAGGCCATGCTGTATGGGCATCATTTCATGCAAGTGGAGCATTCAATATTATTTCACGCATGGTGACTTTGCTAACTGACAATGGAACTAATAATGCTCTTGATCAACTTTGTGAGCCTAATGTTTTAGCAGGTTTAGAATATCAAAGGTTAATTCCTATTTTATGTCCACATTGTAGCAAAAAATTTCTTGATGTCAAAGATAGCTACGATACTGGAATGGCAGAACAGCTTTACAAAATCATGAATGTAGACAATGTACGAGTTACAGGTGAAGGTTGTCATAAATGCAATAATTTAGGAAGAATAGGACAGCTTGTTGTTGCTGAAGTTATTGCGACAGACACGAAAATGCTTCAGCTTATCAAGCAAAAAGATTTTGAAGCGGCTAAAGAATATTTTGTAAAATCAAAAAAAGGCATTACTCACGTACAACACGCTCTATGGCTTATTGAACAGGGAATGGCTGACCCAATTATGGCAGAAGAACGAATTGGGCTTCCTTTAGATTTAGATGGAGCATTGGAAGTTTTAAGACATCACAGAATTATTCCTGTTCTATGTCCTAGTTGCAGTAAAAGCCTGCTTGAAAACATAGATAACTTCGATACTACAATGCTTGAAAAACTTAAAGGACTAATGAATATTGATAAAGTTCGAATAGAAGGTGATGGCTGTGAGGAATGTCGAAATTTAGGAACTATTGGCCATAAAATCATTGGTGAACTCAACGGCAAAACAAATCTCCAACACGCTCTTATGCTTATAAAACAAGGCATGGCAGACCCATTTATTACTGAAGATAGATTAGGGCTTCCTCTTGATATAGAAGGAGGCTTGGACAAATGATACATTCATTGATTCACAAATTCCTATTGCAAATGTATTTTGGGCAAAATGACAGGAAAAAAGTCTATAAACGTCTAGCTTCTCAGATAGGTTATAATGTCAACCTCGTACTTTGCTTTGAGCTTTTGCAAGAGCAAGCAGAAAAAAGAAAAAGACAATTCCTTGTTGATATGTATGCCTATATTATAGAACATATTAAATCTGGCCAAGATTTTCATCTTTCTTTGAAAGATTATATTCCTGCCGATGAATATATGCTTATCCAAGCAGGCGATAAAGGCGGAACTTTGGCTGACGGCTTTTTATTGGCTAGAAAAATTATTGAAGCAAAGCAAAATATTCTTTCTTCTGTTCGCTCTGCTATTGCATACCCTCTATTTCTAGGGTTAATGCTGATAGTTCTTATGCTTGCGGTTACTTTTCTTGTTATGCCAAACTTTGCCTTGATTTCTGATCCAACAACTTGGACTGGTTCTGCCTATGCCTTATATCTAGTTTCAGATATTATAGCCTCACCTATAGGCGCATTGGCAGGAATTATACTTGTACTGCTGATAGCCTTTATTTCTTATTCTTTTGCAAATCTTACAGGGCAAATACGCAAGAAATTGGATAAGTACCCGCCTTATTCAGTATACAGATTGACAGTAGGCGCAACATGGCTTTTTACCGTTGCTTCACTTATGAAATCAGGAAAAATAGTCAACGATATTTTAGAAGAAATGATAAAATCTGACACTAATTCACACTATCTGAAAGAAAGAATGGAAGCTATTATAGACAACTTTGGTTCTGGAACAAAATTTGGTGAAGCTCTTGTATTAGCAGATACTGATTTTCCTGATGCTGAATTAGTCTACGACCTCAAAATTTATTCTACTTTGCCAGATTTCAATGACACCCTTTATCGTCTAGCCGAAGACTGGCTTACCGAAAGTATTGATAAAATCAAGGAAGATTCCAAGATTTTAAACAATATATGTATCAGTTTCATTGCCATTATTCTTTTGAATATTGTCTTTGCCTTCCAAAACATTCAAACCACACTTTATGGAGTATAATTATGAAAATTTCAAACCTCAAAACATTTTTAACACGAAAAAGCAAAGGCGAACTGCTTACAGGTACTGTATGGTATTTTATCATTTTCTTAGGTCTTATCGGTGCAGGTGTTGCAACTTATTATTTAGCGAATAAAAACTCTGAAATAGCTGAAACACAATCTAATATTGTTATTCTACGCTCACAAGTAAATCAAATGTTTTCAGGTTCTTCCTCCTATGATGAGCTAACTAATGAAGTTGCTGTCAATGCTGGCGCAGTTCCATCACAATTCCTTAAGGGTGACACAATTGTCAATGAATGGGGCGGAAATATTACTCTTGCTTCTGATGACAACGGCTCTACTTTTACTATTGAACTTGATAATATTCCTCAAGATGCCTGCACTCAACTTGGTGTATTTCAACCTGACTCATGGCTCAGTCTTACCATTAATAATACGGAAATTGAGGGAGGTTCAGTTGTAGCTCTTACAAATGCCTGCGCCAATGACACAAATACAATTACCTTCAAAGCGAGATAGCAATGAAATTAAAAGAATTGGATTTTTCCGATTTGTTGATTTCAGACGATACTGCCTTTTTGAAAGGCGGTAAAGGGAACGGGCAAAGATTGATACCCGTTCCCGATGAAGTGGATTTGACTTCATTAAGGCATGAAATCAATAATCTTTTTATTACAAAGGCAAGCCCTGTTCGTGAGGAAGGAAGCGGTAGCTTAAATATTCCAATTACACTTCGCTTAGAGTATGAGGGCATTGGTTATCGTGTGGCAGATATGCGTGGTATAGATAAAAAACTTACATGGGTTTTAAGACGACTACCAAGCGAAGTGACAAGTCTTTCTAAATTAGGTTTTCCTGAAAATTTTCAAAACTGGCTTTTGGAACAAGAACAAAACAAAGGAATAATCCTTATGACTGGTTCGCAAGTTTCAGGGAAAACAACGCTAGGAAGCACTCTTTTAGCTGAAAGATTGAGAAAGTTTGGCGGTCATGCCATTACCTTTGAATTTCCCTCAGAATTGCCTCTAAATGGTCAGCATGGCGATTTTGGCTATTGTTATCAACTTGAAATAAATGGCGAAGCTGATTTAGCTCTACACATTGAAAATGCTTATAGATACGCAAGACCAAATATCGTTTATATTGGCGAAATCAGAACAAAATATGCGGCGGCTGAAACTCTTCGCATGGCTCTTTCTTCTTCCGATCAGCTTATCATTGCAACCTTGCATGGCTTAGATATTCCTTCAGCTTTGGAAAAATTGATAAATTGGGCAAGAGAAATTGAGGGCATAAATGCAAGTAAAAATCTATCCGACTCTATCTTAGCTGTTTTTCATACAGATTTAGAAAATACTGAAGATGATAAGATTCTTCGCATTCCTGAATTTCTTTTAGTTCCTTTTGGTAAAAACGAAAGTATAGGCATAAGAAATAAAATATCAAAACAAGAGCTTTCAGCCTTGAAAGAAGATATTACCTCGCAAAGAAACAGGGTCAAGCATTCGCACAACAATATAATCAAATTTGAATAGGATAGCTTATGGGTTTTATATATTTCTTTATAGGCGCTGCTATGATAGTATTTTCTATTTTCCAAACGCCACAAATATCAGAAGAAGAGATGGCTAGTAGAGCAAAGAATACGGCAATAAATTTTATATTGTATAGGGATTCTGTTCATAAATATGTTTACGCTCAAAATCCTTATCCAGCAGGCAACATAGCAGATACTATTATCACTCTTCCAATGGGTTTTATAAAAAATGGGTGGATAGCTCGTGTAGAGGGTAATATTTGCTATATCTACGGCGTGGCTGATATGAATGTCAAAAACTTTGTAAGAGAGCTTATGCTTGGTTCACACAGTATTGGTGAAAAAAGAAATGGGCTATTTTATCCACAATATAGAAATCCACTCGCTTTACCTGCCTTTATACCTGAAAACGCTTTAGTCAGTGTTATGGAGTTAAGATGATGTTTAAGAAAAAAAGTTCAGCTTCAGTTCTTACAGAAATTATCTTTGGATTGATTATCCTTATGGGATTAGGTGATTATATCTTTGATAATATCAATATGGGACTTGTGGCCAAGCAACAAAGAATAGCTGTCGACCATTTAGAGCAAGTAAATATAGCAACAGGCGAATACATAAAGGCTCATCACGTTGATTTGCTTGCAACAACAACTGTGAATACGGGTGTTACTATAAGCATAAATGATCTTATTACAGATAATCTGCTTCCTGTAGGCTTTGCCACACGTAATATTTGGCAACATGAGTATGATATTTATATCAGACAGCCAAATAGCGGTGAATTACAAGGCATTGTGCTTACAAAAGGCGGTGCTATGCAAGATAATCATTTTAATAATGCCATTATCCCTAGTACAGCCGCTTTGCTTGGTGGTGCAGGCGGATATATTCCGACAGGAGTTATTCCAGGCGAAACAAGCGGAACACTGATGGGTTCGTTTAGAGCTTGGCGAATAACTCTAGCTGACTTTGGAATACCCTCTTCAGGTCCAGGGCATTTAGGAGCTTTGGCCACTTTCGGAGAATCTGAACTAGGCCTTGATTTTCTTTATAGAATTGCAGTTCCAGGCGAGAAAGAATTGAATGCTATGCAGACAGAATTAAATATGACTGACCACGCTATCGAGGGTGTGAAAGATATTCAATTTGTGAGCCATACAAAGGACGATATTATTTGCACAGAAACAAGCAATCAAGGAAGAGTCTTCTTTGATGAAGCCGAAGGATTGTATATTTGCCGTGAAAATGAAGCTGTAGTTATTGCAGATACAGGCAATTCTTCTTTATTGAAATATAGCACTATTGCAAGCAATAATGATATAATTCAAAAGCCTATCTGCCCATCAGGAACAAATACTCAGCCACAAATCTTTGTCAGCCCGTCCATAGCTTCAACAGGAAGCGAAGCAACAAGACTTGCAAGCTTTCAAACTTGGGCAACAAGTATAAATGACGATGAATGGCGAGTACACATGAGGCTTCTTTCTCAAAATAGTGATTGGGTGTATCCTAGCGACAATTATGGTAAGATTATGGTTTTAACCACTTGCAGTGAGGTGACTACTCCATGAAGAAAGTTATTCTCTCTTTACTACTCTGCTTAGTCAGTAAATCAGCCTTTGCATTAGATGTTGCCTACTTTGAAAAAGCGGCAAAGCAATATAATGTTCCTATCGAAGTTTTAGTGGCCATTTCTAAGCAGGAAAGCAATTTTCATGAATATGCAATCAATATTCAAGGTAAAGGCTATTATCCCAAAACAAAAGAAGAGGCTCTTAAAATTGCTCAGCAAGCCTTTAAAGAAGGTAAAAGCTTTGATATTGGACATATGCAAATCAATGTATGGTGGCTCAAAAAGTATGACATTACCTTAGAAACAGCTATAGAAGCTCAAAATAATGTAATGATAGCCGCTTTTATCTTGAGTGAAGAAATCAAAAGGCATGGCTTTAATTGGAAAGCTATAGCTTCTTATCATACTCCCATACATAGAAATCCTGAAAGAGCTAAATCCTATGCGCAAAATATTGTAAAAATATTGCAAAAAATGAGCAATATGGAGGCAAAATCATGATATACGCATTACTTTTTATTCTTTTATTACTAGCTTCAATACAAGATATAAAGGAAAGAATGGTCTTGGATATTATTCCTCTCTGTGGAGTATCATTAGCTTTTTCTTTACATTTCTTCTATGGTAATGATTTTGAACCTTATCTTTATGGAGTCATAATTGCCTTTGTGTCTTTATTTCTCATTCGTCTTATCTCAAAAGCTATTATGAAAAAAGAAGGTATAGGCATGGCTGATGTGTATATGTTTTCCTTTATAGGTGCGTGCTTAGGAATATCAGCTCTTTATACTGTTTTACTTGTGGCCTGCATAAGCGCATTTCTATTTTTGCAGATTACAAAAAAGAAAGATATTCCCTTTGTGCCTTTTCTGCTTATTGGCTCTTGCGCCTTTCTTTTACAAAATAAACTAGGAATAGTCTTATGAAAAAAATTCTATTAATTGTATCTCTACTACTCTCTTTTGCTTTTAATGCTTTTGCCTCCATTGTAAAGGACGCAACATATTTCGACCCATTGCCTGTAAGCATACAAGCGGCAACTGATTTACCTATAGGCACTATACTTATTTGGTCTGAAAGCGGCACTTTGCCTGATGGCTATCTTGAATGTAATGGGCAAGCGGTGAATAGTTCTTTGTTTCCAAAGCTTCGAGCACTCATGACTCATACACCTAATTTTCAAGGAATGTTTCTTAGGGGTTATGGCTCTCAAGCGCATTCACAGAATAATGGAACGACAATAGGTATTACTTCCACAACTCATGCTTCAGGAAACTTGGGAGCTATTCAAGGTGATGCTGCTCGAAAAATTTGGGGTACTATGGGAAACTCCGTAGCAACTGGTAGTGCAAGATATTCAGGAGCTTTAAAAATATATCCACTAGGAGGAGATAGTACTGAGTCAGGTGGTTCAGATACTGGTTTTGAGTTGGATTCTTCTTTTATAACTCCAACAGCAACAGAAAACCGCCCTGCTAATATTGCTGTTCGCTATATTATCAAGGCAAAATAAAATTATAATTAAAAAATTTTGGAGAACTTAAAAATGAAAATTTACAGTCAAATCGCCCCCCCCCCCGATAATTTCTAATATATTCAACAACTTATGCAAGATTCCAACTTTGATTGTTTTACTTGCTTTATTAGCTTTGGCTAATGTTCACGCTTTTGCAAACGACTCTTCCTCTTTCGATCCAACTGCAGTTAGTGTTCAAGCTTCAACAGATTTGCCTATCGGGACTGTCCTCATTTGGACAAAAAACGGCACTTTACCTGATGGCTATCTTGAGTGCAATGGCCAAGCGGTAAGTTCATCGTACCCTAAACTTCAAGCATTGATGAGCCATACACCAAATTATCAAGGTATGTTTCTTCGAGGCTATGGCTCTCAATCGCATTCACAGAATAATGGAACGACAGTAGGAGTTACGTCAACAACTCACTCATCAGGAAGCTTGGGTAGTGTGCAGGGTGATAGTGTAAGAGAAATTTATGGATATGCCCAAATGGGTTTCCCAACAGCTGGCTCAAAACAAGGCGTATTTGAAACAGGCGGTTCATCATGGGCTGGTGATTCTGGTCCAGATATTCCTTTTGGTCCAACAACTTTCAAAGTGTCCCGTGTAACTCCCACATCTCAAGAAATCCGCCCTGCTAATATTGCTGTTCGCTACATTATCAAGGCAAAATAAAATCGGAAAAAGGTACACCTTTTTACAAAAAATTCATCTGAGATGAAATCAGGATTTAAAGTTTGGAAAAAGGTCTGGAAAAAATAAAAATAGCAAATCGGAAAAAGGTCTTGACTTTTTTCCGATTTTTCACTAAAGGTTAATTATGGCTAGAAAGAAAAATAGCAACATCGAAGGCCAAGGCAATTTATTTGATTGGATTGAACAAATCGAACAACTCCAAGCAGAAAATGAACAAGAAAACAAAATTTTAGAGGAGGCACTTTATGCTCACACAACGAACGAAACCTTTGGAAATAGCACGCAAATATCTGACAGAAAAAACAATCAAGCTACTTTATGGGATAGACGGGAGAACGATAAATCACTCCTTGATTTTGGACAGATGGGCATTGAACAGCCCCGAGAAACTATTGGCTCTACAGGAGGAGGGTTCAATTCTCTTGATACAAAGATTGACGAACCAATGGAAGTTGGAAGAGGACGCGATGAACACGGAGGAATACTACAACATGGAACTGGACGGCATGAGCAAGTGGGAGATATTCAAGATTATGGGTATCAACACAGAACTGGAATAGCTAAGAATTATACAATCACAGCTGAAGATAATCTAGGCAAAGGCGGAGCTAAATCAAAATTTAGAGATAATATCGAAGCTATAAAAGTTCTTAACAATCTGCGTAAAAACGAGAGCAAACTTGCAACTGAAGAGGAGCAGAAAATCCTTGCTAAATATGTCGGTTGGGGAGGCTTAGCTCAAGCCTTTGATGAAAGTAATGAACAATGGCAAAAAGAATTTACTGAATTAAAAGAATTACTTTCACCAAGTGACTATACTGAAGCAAGACGTTCCACGCAGGACGCTCACTTTACCTCAGAAACCATTATCAAGGGTATGTATCAAGGTTTGGCACGATTAGGTGTAAACCAATCCACAGAACATTTACAAATTCTTGAGCCATCTGCAGGCATAGGAAATTTTATAGGCCTCAAGCCCGAAACTTTTAAAGCGGACTTTTATACCGTTGAGCAAGATTCCACTTCTGCCGATATTTTGAAATATCTTTATCCTGAAGAAGTAAATAAGCAATCAGGATTTCAAAATATGAATTTTGGCAGCTCTATTTTTGATGTTGCTCTTGGTAATCCGCCTTTTGGCAATCAAAAACTTTTTGATAAAAATCATCAGAAAGCTTCTGAGTTTTCAATACACAATTATTTTATAGCAAAATCTATGGATTTGGTAAAAGAAGGCGGTGTCGGTGCATTTGTTGTATCACGGCACTTTATGGACTCACATACACGCTCACACCGTGATTATATAGGCGAAAAATCGCACTTCTTAGGTGCTGTCCGTTTGCCAAATAACGCTTTCCAAGAAAATGCCCTCACAGACGTTACAACCGACATTGTTTTCTTTCAAAAAAAGACTCAGCATGAAATTGATAACAATATTGAAAAAGGCGAAAAATGGCTTTCACTTGAGCATAAATTCTTTGATGTTAAGAACAGCACAGAACAAAAAAACGGCTTTATCAATGAATATTTTATCAATAATCCTGAACAAGTCCTTGGAAATATGCAATTTGTGTGTACACAATTTGGTGAAGATTTGAAATGCCTTCCTCTTGATAATTATATACTTGAAATGGGTATTTTGAACGGCATTCAAAAGCTTCCACGAGCCATTTTTGATAAAAACATTGTGCAAAAGCTTGATGAACAAGCTGACGATATACTAAAGCAGTCGATTATTGACTCAGAATACTATAAAGAATTAAAGCCAGGATCTTTTCTTAATATTCACGGAAGGCAAGAAATCGGAATAAAAGAAGAAGATGACTTCACTAATGATACTATAACAAAAGTTTCACTAAGAAATACTTCTGCATACCACAGGCTTGCAGGCATGATTGAAATCCGTGATACTCTTCGCACTCTCTTGAATTTAGAAAAGAATTTCCAAGAACATGAAGATATTGAAAAAACACGCAAAAAGCTTAATGTCAAATATGACCATTACACTAAAAAATACGGCCTATTGCATTCGCAAGTAAATAGAAGTCTTATGCGTGACGACCCTGAGTCTGCTCTTATTCTTTCGCTTGAAAACGACTACAAGCAAGGCATTTCAAAAGAATTTGCACAAAAATCAGGAACTGAAGCCCGTGAACCTTCAGCAAAAAAAGCGGCAATCTTCTCAAGACGTGTTTTGGAATTTGCCACTCCTGCTACTTCGGCAGATTCTGCGCTTGATGCCTTGTCTATTTCGCTTCGTGAAAGTGGCAAGATTGATTTTGAACGCATGGCAAGTCTTCTTGATAAGCCTCAAGATGACATTCAGCAAGAATTACAAGAAAATAATTTGATATTCCACAATCCTGAAAATCAGGAGTGGGAAATCAAGGATAAATATCTCACGGGTAATATCCGCCACAAGTTGAGAGTAGCTGAAAAACAGGCAGAAGAAAATCCGCAGTATCAAGTAAATCTTGAAGCTTTGAAAGAGGTTATGCCAAAAGATATTGAAGCGGTGGATATAGGTGTCAAATTTGGTTCTACATGGCTTCCAAAGGAAGTTATACTTGAATTTGTCGAAGAAAAAATAGGCGGTGTTCACCCTTACCAAAAAGAAATTGATTATCTTCCTGTCCTGGGCAAATGGAATGTCAATCTTAAAATTTACGACAGATCAATCAATAATGAATTGTGGGGAACTCCTGAATATCCTGCTGAAGACCTTATCAAATCTTTGCTTGTCAATCGTCCTATCAAGGTTGAAAAAGAAGTCGGTCGTGACCAAAACAATAAGCCTATTATGCAGGTTGACCAAGAAGCAACAGCCGTGGCCATGCAAAAAGCAAACGATATTCAGCAAGCCTTTAGCGATTGGATTTGGGAAGACGACACACGCAGAGAAAAACTTACAAAAATCTATAATGAACGCTTCAATACACACGTCACACCGCATTATGACGGTTCGCACATCGAGCTTAGTGGTGCAAGTGCCAATGTTGAATTAAGAACGCACCAAAAAGACGTGGTATGGCGTTCAATCCAAGAGGGAACGGCACTTTTTGACCATGTCGTAGGCGCTGGCAAAACCTTGGCCACAATCGCAACCATTAAGGAATCAAAGCGCATGGGCTTTGTGAAAAAACCTATGGTAGCTGTGCCAAATCATTTGCTTTATCAATGGAAAGACGAGTTTTACAAGCTCTATCCCGACGCTAATATCTTGGTAGCGGAAAAGACTGATTTTCTCAAAGAAAACAGAGAAAAATTCTTCTCAAAAGTGGCTACTGGCGAGTGGGATGCCGTGATTGTAGCTCACTCTTCTTTCAAAAAGATTGATATGCCAAAAGAAGTGCAAGAAGAAATTTTCCAAGAACAGATTGATGCGGTTGAAAACGCACTTATCACAGTCAAGGAAAACGAAGGAAGCCGTGCAACTGTCAAGCAATTAGAAAAGCAGAAAGAAAAAATGCTTGAAAAATTCCGTGAGCTTACGGAAAAGAATAATACAAAGGATACTTCAGTAGACTTTGCTGATTTAGGAGTTGACGCACTCTTTGTAGACGAGGCTCACGAGTTCAAAAATCTTAGTTTTGCTACTTCCATGAATGTTTCAGGATTGGGCAATGTTTCAGGTTCTGCTAAGGCTTTTGACTTGTTTGTAAAATGCCGTTATTTGCAAAAACAACACGAGGGCAAAGGAGTGTATTTCCTTACAGGCACACCGATTTCAAATACGATTGCAGAAGTATATACTATGCAAAAATATATGCAATACGATGAATTAAAAGCAAAAAATATAGAGCATTTTGACTCTTGGGCTTCGACATTTGGCAAGGTTTCAGCAAATTGGGAACTCGACGCAACCGGTGTTAATTACAAATTGAAATCACGCTTTGCAAATTTTGAAAATGTTCCGGAACTCCTTTCTATGTATCGAACCTTTGCCGACGTTGTGACAAAGCAAGATATTGACATACAAAGAGAAAAAGAAGGCAAAACCTCTTTGACTCCAAGGGTAAAAGGCGGCAAGCCTACAAATCATGTTGTCGAACGATCAGGCGATCAGGCTGTCTACATGGACGACATTATCGACAGAATGGAAAATCTACCGCCAAATCCAAGTTTGGATAATCCATTAAAAATCACGAATGATGCAAGAAAAGCAGGACTGGATTATAGGCTTATAGACCCAAGTGCGGAAGATTTTCACAATTCAAAAGTAAATCTTTGTGCTGATAAAATCTATGAAAACTGGCTTGCAAGCAGAGAAGACAAAGGAACTCAGCTTGTCTTTTGCGATTTATCTACACCAAAAAAAGCCTTTGAAGAACGAGTGGAAGTAAAGGCTGAGAATATAGTTTTTGACGATAATTCTACAGAAAAAGAAGACGATGACCAAATTGACATGGATTCCATTATCGCAGGCATAACAAAGGGCGATTTTTCAGTATATAATGATTTAAAACAAAAGCTTATTGATAAAGGTATACCCAAGGAAGAAATTGTCTTTATTCATGAAGCGAACACGGATCAGCGTAAAGCAAAACTTTTTGGTGATGTAAATCGTGGCGATGTTCGTGTACTTATTGGCTCTACTTCAAAAATGGGTTCAGGAATGAATGTTCAGGAAAGACTTGTTGCCGCTCATCACTTAGATGCTCCGTGGAGGCCGTCAGATTTAGAGCAAAGAAACGGCAGAATTATTAGGCAAGGTAACAAGCTTCACGAACGTGACCCTAATTTTGAGGTAGAAATCAATTATTATGCCACCAAACAGACCTATGATGCAAGGATGTGGCAAACAATAGAATATAAAGCAGCCGCTATTGAGCAATTCCGCAAAGGCGATGTTTTGCAACGCACGATTGAAGATGTGCAATCTGAGGCAAGCAACGCAGCTGAAATGAAAGCGGCCGCTTCAGGTAATCCTCTTATTCTTATGGAAGTGAATTTCAACACGGAAAAACGCAAGCTTGAAGCCTTGCAAGCACAGCATAACCGCTCAAAACACAGGCTTGCCGACAATATAAAATATCTCAAAGGTTCTGATGAGCGCATGAGAAAGGCTGAAACTTCCTATCAAGAAAATACTTCACTTCGTGATAGAAACACAAAGAAAATCATTGTTGACGACAAGGAAAAAATTAAGCTTGAGCTTTATACAAAAGATAGAATGCTGACTGCAGATAACATCAAAGACTTGCAAAATCTCTTTGTTTCCTGTGCTAATCAAGCGATAAATAGCCGAAATAAAAAGATTGACTTTGGAAATTACCGTGGCTTTGATGTGACGGTACGTTATTGTCCCACAATTGCCAAAGAGGGCTATCGCTTTTTTCTAGAAAATGAGCAAGGCATTGAGTTTTCATCAAGTAATTTGTCTTATGCACATGACGATAAAATCAGCATTAGCGGTTTCTTTCAGCGTGTGGATAATTTCCTTGAAAAAGAGTTTGATATTCGCCTTACACAAGCAAGAAATATTCACGCAAGAGAAAAGGCAGAACTGCCAAGTGCTGAACAAGCTCTCAATAAGCCATTCGCCCAAGCGGACGAACTTAAGCTTGTGAGAGATAATCATAATTCTGTCCTCCTCGAACTTAAACGCATTCAAGAAGATACAGCTTATGTGTCTGAATGGAAGCCAAAAAGCTTGGAGGATTTGAAGAGGGAGAAAAAAATTTTAAAAAATAATGAAATTGAGCGATAATTTTTTTATTTTTTATTATAATAGTAGTATAAACCTTTAACATTATTCATAGGAGAAAATTATGGATAAACAAATTGAAACAAATCTTTTAAGTTGGGGAGATGAAATTTGTGAAAATACAACATATTTTTTTAAAGGTGAAAATGAACCTTTTCAAATTGTAAACGACAAGATTAAATTTATGAATTTTAAATGTGCAAAAAAAATGATAGTACAGCCTTGTGTTGTATATAGCTTTAAAGATAGTCAATGGTTTATTACTTTTACAGGAGAGTTTATCGATTTATACCCCTATTATATCACAGGAGATATGCAAAACATTGATAATCATTGCCCAGAACTTAGAACCAAGCCTGAATGGGATAATGTCTTAGAAAAACTAGAAGAGCTTGCAGAAAAAAATGACCTTTTTAATAGGTAATCTCATGTCCAACATAGGCTACATAAGAGTAAGCACAAGCGAACAAAACACATCAAGACAGCTTGAAAATGTGCTTTTAGACAAAGTATTCAGCGAAAAGGTAAGTTCATCAAAAACGGAAAGACCTGAGCTGAATGCTTGCCTCAATTATTTGCGTGAGGGAGATACTCTTCACATTCACTCCATTGACAGATTGGCAAGAAATCTCATCGAGCTTCAGTCTATTGTCAAAACACTTACGCAAAGAGGCATAAGAGTACATTTTCACGCTGAAAACATGATTTTCTCAGGCGAATCTTCCCCTATGCAAGAGCTTCTTTTTCAAATCCTTGGTGCTTTTGCTCAGTTCGAGCGAAACCTCATCAAAGAAAGGCAACGTGAGGGCATAGAGAAAGCAAAAAAAGAAGGACGATACAATGGTCGTCCTAGGAAAATCAGCATTGACGACAAAAATGCCATACTCAAGCAATTATCTGAGGGAATACCTCCTTCAGTAATTGCTAAAGAGTATGCGGTAAGCGTTTCATCTATACATAAGCTGAAGAAAATTCCCCAAAGAAAGGAGAACATTAGCATGCAGGAACAAACAAATACAACAAATAGCTTGATTACACAAAGTGAACTTAATGATATCTTGTTTGAACAATTAGAAAAGTTATCAGTTAGTAACATTTCAGCCGCAGACTTAGAGCTTGAAGCTTCAAATACTGATACTCTCGAAAAATTCGCAACTAAAACCTTAAGGAAGCATGAAAAGGAACTTCAAAAGTTAATTTCAAAGAAAAACAAAAGAAGGTAATGAGAGGAATTTATGAGTATACACAGTATGTTAGTTTCTATTGTTGTTACCATTATGGGCTATGTCTTTTTTATGTCAGAAGATAGAGAAAAAGCAAAGCTTATATGCTCTAGTCTTATGTTTCTGCTACTTTTGATAATGGGTTGGCAATTCCTGCTATTAATGGGAAATACCTTTGATAGCACACTTGTTTCAATTTACTCAGCCCTATTTCTTGGGTGGGTATTTGTCCTGCGTAGTAGTTATAAAGAATATAAAACAAGTAGAAAAAGCAGGCTTGCCAACAAGGAAAGTTAATGATAATTTCAACAACACAAACAAGGAGAGATTTTATGTCTACACTACAACCAAATTTGAAAGTCCTTACACTTGAGGAGTGTGGAGAAATAGGATTAAGAGCTTATAAATTACGTCAAGAAGGCAAATTTGCTGAAGCTGATATAGTCCTCAACGACATGCCGATTATTGCAGGTATGGCACAAAATCTGAAAGACGAAATGGGCATTGAAGCTCTGATTGCTACGGGCATGAACCTATCTGAAGCTGTGCAAGAATACGGCATGGAGTGGCTTGATGGCTAATAACTTTGTAAAAGAGCTTTCTACTGCTCGCAAGATGTATAATCTTGCTGAAAACACTGACTTTCGTAAAGCATACGCTGATGGTCTAAGCTCTGCAACAAAGCAATTGACTGAAGCTTTGAAAGAAAAAGATGTATCAAAAAAGGTATCTCTCTTGTTATCATATGAAAAAACAGCGCAAGAATATGATTTTAACGTCACGGCAAATAAAGAAGCCAGAAGAGATACTTTATCAGCTCTTTCAGCCATAAAGGACCTTTGGGAACGTGCTAAAGATAAAGAAACCATTGTGAAGCATTATGCCAACGCTCACAGTGGAATTTCAAAACCAACAAAAACAATCAATGATCCTGTGATGGACAGCTTAGTAAAATCACAATGCCGCAAGCTTGGTGTTCTTGCAAACGGCATTACAACTCCAGCGGAAAAGGCTTTTTATCTAAAAAGACAAGAATGCCTGAAAACAATTGCTAAAGAGCATAAATTGCAAATAAATATGCATTTAGGCCTTGAGAAAGGCGAAAAAGATTTGGGAAGGTAGAAGAGAAATTTATTCACCTATAACATATAAATATTATAATGAGTTATCTTTATTTTATTTAAAAAATTTAATAAAAACACTTGACTATGATAAAATAAGTACTAGTTTAAAATATAAACTGCTGTTTTGGAGGAAATAAATTATGGCTCATTTAAAAGCAATGTTAGCAATTGATATTCATGGTGATATAGATAAAAACATTAGAGAATACGTAGAAGAAGCTCTGGAGAGAGAAGGTTGGCATAAATGCAATTACGCTGATACAACGTGGGTAAAAAAAGGATTGTATTTAACTCTTGTAGATGAAAACAATTTTACAGATAAATTTAAAAATTATTTTTTACACCTATTTAATGACATTGAATTTGAAAAAATATGCAAAAGAAACAAATTAAAATCTCTCGACGATATAATTACTGGAGTCATACAATATGGGGATTTGGCACAAGCAGAATTCCAACTTTATGAATATGGCAAAGATTTTATTTGTACTAGTTTAGCCTAAACCGTACAGTATTATTGTACAAAACGACATTCACTGTTTTAGTAAGTCTGCAAAAACTACACATAAAACGGCTACTTCCTATAGAAACATAGCCGTTTTTCTTTATATGTACTAGTTGAGATATATTAGTTTGATGCAAGTAAATTTTGTCAAACAAAAAGAGTATTCCTCCCTCTGCTCCTTTGTCAGTTTAACCCATATTTACTTTTTACCCTTAATTACTTTTATAATATCTTTAGCTATTTCTTTCACTTCTTGCGGTGCTTGAACGTCAGAGCCTAGATACATTTTTATAGCAACGATAAGAGGTTCAAATTGCTCGGCAATTTTAGGGTTTTCAAGAATTTGTAATAATTCTTTGTGGTAGCCTTGATTTGCCAATTTATACATAATAGGGAGGATCGTATCTTCAACCTCTACCCATTTTCCTGACAATTCAAAGAATTTATTCAAATGAAATAATGTCGTATCGTAGTCATCTGTACGTGCAAAGACTTGTATAGCTGCAAAGTTACTTATCTCATCATCTTTTATTTTTAGTGCTTTATTAATTAACAGAACTGCTCTGCTAACATCTTTATTAAGAATAGCCAGAGGTAGTGCAAGTTGAACCAAATAGCTATAATTTTCAGGGGACAATTCAACGGCTTGTTCAAAGGCTGTCAAACTTTCAGTTGATAATTGGATAGCTATATCCTGGGAGTTGGGCTCACTCCTGCCGTTACCTAAGACGTCCTTCTCTATTCTAGTTGCTTTAGCAACTCCAAGCGTGCTCCAATATTTCGCTTTTGTAGGGTTAAGTCTAGTTGCTTGTTCTAAATTCTTTACTGCTATCGAAATATTTATTGACTCATCTAAGTAGGCTCGAGCTAGATAATATAAACATTCTGCATTGTTTGAATCTAACTCTAATGATTTTTCTAAATGTGGTATTGCTTCTTTCGATTGATTAAGTCGAGTTAATAAGGTCCAACCTATAAGAAAAGATGTAGCAGCGATTATTGAGAAATCTAACTCTAACTCTACTTCTATCTCTAAAGCTTGTTTTGCTGTATTAATTAATTCACTCCAGTTTTCATTTTTTAACAACTCAGCTAAAACTTTATATAGAGTTAAAAGCTCGTTCATTCTTTCATCAGAAAGTTCCAATTTGTTTAAAATTTTATCTGGCAAGTCTAGTTGTTCAAAAAACTCATCTGGTAATGTAATTCCTAGTTTTAAGTGTTCTTGCATCTCAGGTAAGTCCATTATATATTCAAACGCAACAAATAGTTGCTTTCGATTTTGCTTATCTGTTTTGCATATTTCATCTGCAATATCTCTAAGTGCTTCGTGGGCATGTTCTTTTCCGTAAAATGCCAACATGAAATTAACAACAGCATGAACTCTTTGATTTTCGTGCCCACGACGCATAAGATAATAAATATTATAAAGGCGTTCCGACAGTTGGTATCTTTTCTTTTTTCCTTCTATAGTTTCCACAATGCCCCGCTGAACTAAACGCTTAAGAAGAGCACTAACCTGACTTGTTGTCATTCTCGCCATAGTGGAAACTTCAGCGGCTGTACTGTCTTGCCATAATGAAGCAAGGCAAGCAAAAACCTTTCGTTCAGAAGCAGGAAGAATCTCAAAATTTGATTTAAAATAATCAGTATGATCATCAACGAGTAAGGATAGATCTTCTAAAAGGGAATTGAATGAGCGCTTAGCACCAAAAACCGCTAAAATGGTTAAAAGGCGAGGATTACCGCCTGTAAGGATTTGCACAGCTCTTGCTTGCTCGCGTGTTATTTCTTTTTTTGCAACTCTTCGCCAAACCTTTTGGCATTCTTCA
The DNA here is from genome assembly GCA_964369165.1 of uncultured Desulfovibrionaceae bacterium. Lineage (GTDB taxonomy): Bacteria > Desulfobacterota > Desulfovibrionia > Desulfovibrionales > Desulfovibrionaceae > CAYJAZ01. The sequence continues at coordinate 34,037 of CAYJFE010000010.1, forward strand.
ATAGATAACTTAGAAAGTTCAATAACCCTAAACAATTCATACATTGCTTGGCTTTGACGTGTAACCGCATCAAATGTTGTTACAGCTGAAGCAACAAGCATTATTCTTTTTTCAGCCATAAGAACACTTCTTAATGACCAAGCATCCTTATCAGTTAGTTGTTCACCTAAAACAAGATCAAGGTTTTCTATCATTAAAACTATACGTTTATTTTGGCTATTTGCAAATTCTAAAATTTGTCCTAAACAACGCTGTTCTAAGCGTTTATCATCAGGCTCTTTTAAAAGCTCATTATAGATTTTTCCCCATTGTGAGTCACCTGTTTCAACACCTAAATAATATAGAGCTTCTAACCAAAATTGCCCTGCAGAAGCAATTTCATAACTCTCTTCGCCAAAAGAAATAGGAAACCACTTTTCATTTAATTCTGTAAGATTATGAATTTCTGCTCTTACTCTTCGCAGTAACGTGGTTTTACCACTCCCTCTTGCACCTATAACAAGCAAATGTTGATTTGACTCATTATTATTATTTTTCACGACTTCTGTAACTAATTCAAGTTCTTTTTCTCTTACGACAAAAGAATTAATAAGTTCACCCTCAGCCAGAAAGGACGGATTATATTTTATTATTTTTTGCATATTGTTTCCTTATTCCACAGGTGTAAAGAAAGTTGAAGCATTGTCTTTCCACCAATCACGCAGTAAATTAGATACAAATAAGTATTGTGATTTATCTTTATTTCTTTTCAAATAGCCATCATGCTCTAAAATACCTAAAATATTTTGTAAGCTATTCCTCATTTCAGCTCGGCTATCTTTGTGCCTATCCCATAAGCTTCCCATTATACTGGTGGTGATAAATCCTTTTAGTGCTGTTTGAGAGAGTATATCTCGTGTTAGCTCATGACTCTCAACATCAGGAATAACCATTTTCAAACGCATTTCCATATGAGCAAGTTCAGCATGTCCATGATTTCCAAGCATATCTTTTTCGTATACACTATCAATAATAGCCATAGTTATAGTTGACTTTGATTCCTTTTTACAATGTTCATGAATTTTGGAATAAAAGAGTTGTACGTGGTGCGGAATATTACTGCCGAGCAATTCTAATATACGAAGGCATGATTTTTTTGTTATTTTTAATCCTGCTTGACTTGCTATCGCAATTAGAAAAGTTTCAGCCTCTTCATCACTCCAAGGATTAAGGGTGAACGGAGTTAAATGATTTATTTCTGAAATCAACCCAATATTTCTTAAAATTGGTTCAAGACCGATTGAACCAGCAAAAACCATACTAATTTTTCCAGAGCAAATAGGATTGAGAGCTTGAGCTCTTAACCATGAAAGCAATTCTGAAACTAGAGCTTTATTATTATCATTTTCTTCCAAGATTCGACTTATTAAGATTGGTAATTCATCTATAAAAACCACTACTGATTTATCTAGATTTGCCAAACTCTCAAAAATTGAATTTCCTCTTTCTTTCCATTTATTGCCGACCATACTGTCCCGTAATTGTATTTGTAGCACATCAAGCGATAAACTTTCAATTTTCCCAAATAAATTATTGAAGATTTTTTCTAATTGATTGGCAAATTTTTTCGATTTAGAAAGATAAGGATAAGCAGATGTAAAGAGCTTTATTATCATTTCTGAAGAATCACGTGCATCTTGAACATCTACGTGTAAGACAATATATTCATTCTCAAGCAAACGTCCTACCTCATGCATAAGACTTGTTTTTCCAATACGTCTCTGAGCCATAATAGAAACATGATTGCCATCTTTAATATATTCTTCTAGTAATATTTTTTCTTGTTGACGTCCCCAAAAGTTATCACCCGAAACCCAATTCCCAACACTCATATTAGGCATACACTTGCTCCTTTTTTTTCACAACATAATCGCTGCCAACAATTTTGTTGTAACAGACCCTCTGTATTTTGTCAACAACAATTTTGTTGCCGACAAATTTGTTGTCAAAAGAATTGAATATATTATTTGATGCCCTCTACCCTTTAGTTCTTTTATTGTCTTCATCTTGCTTACTCAGTTCCCTCAATTGAGCTAGCTCAAGTTAATCAACCACAAAAATTTCGTTCACTTCCTAAAATCAATCTTGCTTTTAGTAAAAAGTGGGTTTGCCAACAGGAAAAATTAATGATACTTAAAAGATATAGAACTTATATATAGCCTAAGTATATGACTTCCTTTCTTAACCCATTTTTATTGAAAATGAGGAGAACTAAAATATGTCACTATTCAGATTGCTTCACTTGTCAGATACTCATATTGGTAAAACATACAAACCTTCTGCAGATATCGCATACACAGTTGTTTCTGATATCAAACAAGAAAACTTATATCCAATAAACGCTGTTATCGTTACAGGCGATATTTTTGATGGACAAGTAACCTATTCACAAGATCAACTAAACGAAGCAGTCAGTTTTTTCAACCTACTTTTAGCTGAAATTAATAATTATCAAGTTGAAAATAAGATAAGCAAAGAAGATTTTATATTTGTACCAGGCAATCATGATATCATTAGAACAGAGGATATCCATGAACAGTGGAAAAAATATAATGATTTCTTAAAGCTATTTTATGGTGACATCCCAAGCGATTACAACTTAAAGACTTTTTCTGTATGCAAAATTATTAAGAGTAAAAAAATAGCACTAATTGGCTTTAATTCATGTAAATTGGAGATGACGAATCACTTTGATACGAAATATATAGAAGACTTTAAGTGCAATATTAGTAGAAATTTAAATCCAGAAGACGAAACAACTATAGCAAGTGTCTTGCAAATTATGCAAAAACAAAAACTTAATAAATTTATTGATACTGGCTATATTCCAATGGAACAGATGGCAGAAGCTAACAAAAAAGTTAAAAACTTTGATGATTATAATATTATTGCATTTTTTCATCATCATTTTTATTTATTTCCTGAAATTTCACAAAAGTTTGGAGATACAAGCTTGGTAAAAAATTATACTGCAGTACTTGATCAACTTAAATATATGAATGTAAAAACGATACTACATGGACACAAACACTACGATTTAGAACGTCCCTATATTACAGAAGATTATTATACTACAGCTGATAGTATAATTGATGTTTTTGGTGGTGGATCCTTAGGTTCAAATAGAACAGAAAAGCACACATTTAGTATAATTGATATCTATGAAAAGCCAAGCGATGATAAACTTACTCATAGAAAAATTTGTTACCATGGAGAACAGAAAGAAAGTATCAGGACAAAAAAAATTCCTCCTAAAAATTTATCAATGCATAGTATAAATTTAGAAGAATTACTAAATCATAGTAATCCAGATATCTATAAACCATATAAGCGTATGAGTGAAAAAATTTATAAAATTACTCCTGATTGTAAACAAATTATTTCTTGGATCAGTAAGGCATTAGGAAGCTTTGATACTACCATTAAACAACTAAACTCTAATTATATCAATATCCTTTTTGTTTTGTATGCAGTAAATTGTAGAACTTTAAATTATTTAAATATAGCTAACAATAGCGAAAATTCAAGTGACACTCAGAAGTATGTTGAATCATCGAATAGCTTCCTTAAAGACTTTTATCAATTACACATGCGCTCTCAACATTCTCTTGATTTTGATAAATTTCATAATTTATTCTCTATTGGAGATTTAGAAGCTTTAACTAAAGTTTGTGATAAGTTATTAGATGAGAATTGCAATAAGGCAAATAAAGAATACTTGGCTTTTGCTATGCTCGGTATCTTTTTTACTGATCTTTATTTGATATTAACAAAATATGCGGATTATTTTTTTAAAGAAAATATAGAACATAAAGTCAATGTAAAAATAGAAGAAAATAGATTTCATGAAAATGTGCCCTCGCTCGGGATTGCCATAAAGTCGGATATAGACCGCAGGAGTGTGACAGTTACTTTATGTTGCCATGAAGCTACCGCACATAAAATGGCAGTACTCTTTGTAAAAGAATTTGATCTTTTAATTAATAAATTTGAAGAATACTTTAGAATCATAGGACTTAAACTATACTATTTATTACCAAAAATTGAAAAAGATGATATAACAAACACATTAGACAACTACAATTTTGAAGCATATATTCCAACACTACTACCTCTTTTAACAGGTAATAACATATATCCGTCTAAACTAGTGTTTGCTAGAGAATTAATACAAAATTCTATTGATGCCATCGCTGTAAGAGAAGCTAAAGATAATAAGCAGTTTAATAATACTATCAGAATTACCCTAGGAATAGACGATAAGGAACAAAAATATTTTTCAATTGCAGATGAAGGAACTGGTATGGATAGGTATAAAATTGAAAGATATTTTACTAGTATTGGGCGTAGTTTTTATTCTGGTGATGAATTTGAGGAATTAAAAATTGACTATAAACCAATAAGTAATTTCGGAATTGGTTTTTTATCCTCTTTTATGGTGTGTAAAGAAATAGATGTAAAAACGAAATATTATGAGGATAGAAGTGAAGGATTAAAAATTAGTATTCCAAACTATGACGGGTGCTTTTTCATAGAAGAGGAAACTTCTTTAGAAGTAGGAACGGAATTAAAACTTTATTTAGATAGCAAACTTTGCAATCATAGTAATGAAGAAATTATTAACTACATAAAAAGAAATATGTTGGATATAAAGTATGACATTCAAATTATAGAAAGTGATATACAAAAAGGCTCAAACTCAATTAATATTCCTGCGCACCAACTGAGAAAACAGAAAGAAAATTCTGATATCATGTTTTTCATCCCCCTAACTGACGGTGGTAGTGTTATGGAGATTGATTATAGTGATGTTGCTTTGACAGACAATTATTTAGAAAAATATGAATATGGTATTTATATCTTAAGTGAGTATAGCAATAAAGAACGTTCACTATTTATTTTAAATTCAGGTATTTTAGTAGACAAAGCAAATCTTTATTCATTATTTTATCCTAACACAGAAAAAGAAAATTATGGAAGAATGTGGAAATCAAATGCTAAGCTTTGCTTAAACTTTCCTGCGAACTGGCTTCAACTTGATGTTTCAAGAGAAAAAATAGCAAGTTTTATGCCCCAAATTAATGATACAATTAGACTAGAAATTGCTAATGCACTGTTAAAGCAACTAACTGCGTTTCTAAAAAGTATTAGGGTGAATCATCAAGAAGTCTCAGTTTCATATTTTAATCACATTGTTAGTTTTGGATTATTTTTATGCAGGAAAGAATCTCATGCAGAAGTACATTTAAATCTCAAGAAGTTAAAATATGGTATGACAATTGAGATCAATCAAAACAGCATTAAATATGTCATTACTCAAAGTCAGGAGAAGCAACTTATTATAACAAATAACAGACTTGAGAATTCAAGTTCTGCTATGAAGAATATTATTAATAGAATACACAATCTCGAATCAACACTCAATACTTCCGCCAATATCACTTATAGGTATAGCATTTTTAGGCAATTGGAAGATGCATTTTATCACAATGAGGAGAACATTTCCATTAAAAATCACGTTAGAAATTATGCTAAAAAATTTTTTAAAGTTCAAGCTACTACCGCCAAAGAAGAACAAGGAAATATTCTCTCTCTTTTAGCTGCGCTAATTTTATACACACGAGATGAACTTACAAATAATAAACGAAGAAAAACACATCCATACCTAGAGATGACATCTAGTATTGCAATGCATTTTGTTAATGTTAGCGAGTTTGAGCAAGAAAAGTTTACTCTCGAATTATCTTATGAAGACATATATAAATCTTTAGATTCAAATAAGGAACTCCCCAACTAAGATAGTTTTTATATACATTATATTCTCTATTTGTTTGATTTTACGTTTACAATTAGGTTATTCATCATCGCCCTAAGTCTTTCTCACCCTGCTTACTCAAATCCCTCAATTTAGCAAAATCAACCTGATTACCCACAAAAGCCTCTTTCATTTTTGGAGTAAACTCCTTCAAACCAAATTTAGCATTGGCATAGTCCAGTGCTAAATTTTTTGCTTTATCGGTAAAGGCTATAGTTTTGCCATTGTCGATGATTTTACTGCCGTCCTTGAGAGTGAAAAGAAGGCCTCCATTTCGCGTTATTTTATGGCTAAATTCGTCTTCAGCTACACTCTGCAGCAATCGCACTCCCAAGAGGATTTTCTTTGTAGGACGGCTAATATCTGCCGTCAAAACATCATGCTTGATTTTTGTAAGCTCTTTCTGCCTCAGCAAAACTGCTTTTCCCTTGCCAAAAGCCTTTATATTGAGGGTATCAGGCAAAACTACGTCCTTGCGTGAACGCAAGACGGCAAGTGCCTCCTCATCGCCCTCATTTGCCTTTGCCTGCAAGAAGTCAATCCAATGCTTGCTCTTGACGTTTACGTCTTGTTTGTAGCTGTTTATTTCCAATCTTTCTTGCAATTTAGCCTTGTTTTGAAGTTCTCTTTGTGTCTTTTTGTCAACGACAAGCCCTGTTATGCGGATTTTCTCTTTGAGCCACTTTTCCTTGATACGCTCAATTTCTTCTTCCTTGCTTTGCTTGAGAAATTCCTTCCAAAGTTCGCTTGAATAGTCGACGTGCAGAGGTTTTTTTCTATACCAATCTTTGGCTTTAACCTCCCTTGAACTTGAAATAAAATTTCCAAATATTTCAGTAAGTTTTCTATGTGACAAATTACGATCGAGCGAACTTGCCTTTATGCGTTCTTTACCTTTTCGATTTTTTATGACAAGTCCATTTCCTGATTTTTTCAACTCCAAGCCAAAAAGTCCAAAAACATCGTGAACATCTTGCCAATTCTGTGCTTTTTCAATGCTTTCTAGTATGTTATCATGCAGAGATAAAACAAAACGCTCAAAGCTCTCTTCGCCTGTAAGTACTTCTTTCCTGCGTGAACTTTCCTTGAGTTTCAAGTCCGCACCTTCCTCAATTCCATTATCAACAGCAAGATTGTATTCTTTCTCAATTTCTCGGCACAGATTATTGAGAGTTTTATAGTCACGATAAGGTTCATGCCGAGATAATGTGTCAGGATTTATCATATTGTAGGCTATGTGCATATGTAAATTATCCGTGTTTTTATGCACTCCGCAATGCCTTTGATGTTCTTCAAAGCCCAAAGCCTTTGCAAACCTTTCTTCAATGGCTTTATAATCGTCTTCATTGAGCTTGCCCTCATCTTCAGTACGAAAACTGATTACAAGATGATAGGTTTTTTCTTTAGTAGTTCGCATATTTAGAGATTGCGTATCCATTACTTCCTGAATGGCCAAGTCATAATCGTCGTCAGCCCATGCTCCTGCACACCAACTTACTAAAGACTTCTCGCCCTTGTGACTTGCATCGGCGATGTACTCGGCAAGACGTCTATAGTTGTCGTTTTCTTTTTTGCAATGGATACGCTTACTTATCATATATTTTTCACTTTAGCTTTTAAGTCATTTTTTATACTTTCTATGTCATCAAGAAGAGCATTGACTCTTCCCCTGTTCTCAGAAGTTATGACTTGCTTGAGAAGTCCGCCCAAACGGCCTAAATCTGCATTGACTTTGAGCAGTTCTCGCCTTGCCTGAGCATCTTCCCTGCTCACAACCGAATAGCCAAGACAAACACGCCTGGCAAAAGTTGAAATGCTCAGTCCTGCAAGTGTGCTTGATTTGATAACTTGGTCGTATTCTTCCTCAAGCATATAGACTTGCATATTTATTTTTCTTTTAGGTCTTGCTTGTTTTGGCATATTCTTTCCTTTTTTAGATTGTATAACTACTGTCAGCCTGTTCTTCTTCCATTGCGATATACAAGTACAAGCCACGATGGAGCACAAAAAGAACTTTCTTACAGGCTTCAATACTTGATAAGTCTATGCTATCTATATTGCATTTATTGCAAATATAATTTTCTATCATAGCCTTTGTGAGGTGTGGATTGATAAATGGCCAGAAATCAATAAGTCCTGAGATTGCATTCTGCATGAGCACAACTTCATCAAGGCTTTCATCTCGTGTGAAAAAGTCATAGTTAAAGGTACGAGCCAAATCCCATAGAAAAACAATTGCATCAGCGCCTCTTTTTGATTTTAAGTTCTCAACAGAATCTATGCAAAAGCGCTTAAACACTTCCTGCTCTATCGTTTCATAGCTCACATGATTGATATAAGAGGTAAAATGCATAAGCCCCATAATAGCAGTTTTGTATTTATCAGTAATTTTCTCTCTTTTTTCAAAATCTTTAAAAACGTTTTTAGTTGGTATTATGACGTGTAAACTTGAGTTATTTTTTACTTTAATCTCAAACCCTTCTTTCAATTCCTGCTCCATAGCATTAAAAGCTGTGATATAAGCAATTTTAAACTGCATAGCCTTTTTGCCTGTAAAGCCCATAGCTAGAAGAGTGAAACCATCTTTTGTGAGATTATAGAGCTTATTTGTTTTTCCTGTATTATCTGTATAACTACTCACCCCAAAATTGAGGGCAGTAAAATCTTCTGAAATTTCAGATATGATTTTTTCAATATCCCTCAATACATTGTCATGTCTTTTGTTAAAATATCTTGCTACTTCTAATGTTGAAGTAACAGGCATCCCAAATTCAGAAAGAACTATCTTAGGAATATCTATCGCTATTTCAATAACTTGCTCGTTGTTTTCATTTTGATTTTCTGCCTCTGCCATGCTTTGATTTGTGTTTTCCATACGCTATCTCCTAAGAAGTTAAAGGGTTTTTACGTTGAGCCACAGGCGAATAAGTCAGCCTCGCAGAGCAGGACGTAAAGTAAAGATTATGTAAATAATACTATTACTTTACCTATCCTGCCGTTACTCTGGTTTATAAAATAATGTTTACTGTAATATATTCCTGAAACAATTGCAATAAGTGTTTGAAAAATATCGTTATTTCATTTTTTTCACATTTTTATAAAAAAATAATGTGTATTATAAAAATTTATCATGATTTCAAAAAAATCATATTATTTTACTCCATGTAAAAACGCTGTAACAAGATTTTACAATCTTTCTAATTTTTTCTTGACATTGCAAATGTTGTTATGTTACAAGGAAGTAAGTTCACAGCTTCCCTTGTTTGTGTTGGTGCTAAGTGAGCGTATCTTCTTGTCATTTGTAGCGTTCTGTGTCCAAGTATTTCTGCAATAATTTCAAGTGATACACCTCTTTGTACAAGCCAAGAAGCGAAGGTATGTCTTAAAGTGTGAAAAACTACTCTATTCCTCCTGTCTGTTACGTACTCGTTGAGTTTGCTTTCTTCAACTGCTTTACAATATATCTTTGAAACGTTGTGAATTTCGCTATTTGAAAATAGAAAAGCATAATTAAATTGAGCATATTTCTTGCACAGTTCAAAGGTTATTTCATTCAAATCAATAACTCGGCTGTGAAAGTTTTTTGATTCAAACACGGTGACAGTTTTTCGATGAAAATTTATTGCATTCTTTCTTAGTGCAAATATTTCACTTGCACGCATTCCTGTATATAATGCAAATAAGCTGATGTCATGCCATAATTCACTTCTCTCTTTGAGAATATGAAATAAGGTATCAGCTTCATCTTCATCTAAATAGCGCACCCTTGAATTATTGACTTTTGGCATTTCAAAGTAAGGCAAAGTAAACTTACAAAGCCCAAAATTGACTGCTCTATTCATGATTGCCTTTAGCATAGACATACACAAGCGAACAGTCTGTGGACTCAAATTCCCTTCAAAGAGGTACTTCTTATATCTCACAATATCAACGGAAGTAATGCTCTCAAGGGGAACGTCATACCAGTAAGCTCGCAAGTGATTATCGTACCGACTTTTCTCTCTAACGAGGTTTTTCGGCTTCAAATCTTTGCTATCTAAATAGAATTGCCAAGCTTCACGTAATGTGATAGACATATTTTACTCCTTTAGTTATTCATTATAAAAATGTGAATTTATAATGTATGTTAATCAGAGTAAAATGACAAATATACGTTAGAAAGAATTTTATTTTTCTAGAATTTGGTGAGAGATTCAGCCTCATAACCCGAAGGTCATAGGTTCAAATCCTTTCCCCGCAACCAAGAATATCAA
>CAYJFE010000011.1:0-17280 GCA_964369165.1 uncultured Desulfovibrionaceae bacterium
CTTGAATCTACTTATAATAAACACGCAGAGCGAGCTATACAGGCAGAACAAAACGAAAATGTAGCCTAACTGGCTATTTCTCATGCCATGTCTTGTATTTTATAAAACAAGTCGTACAGTATTCGTTTATAAACTAATACTGTACGACTTTTACTAAAGCAATATAAAATTAATATTATATTATTTATATTTCTAATTCAATGTTTTACTGATTATCCACTCCCAATATGGAATTGCGAGAAAATATAAGAATGGAATAGTTATAACCATTCTAATGGCAAGTATCTTTACCATTGGAACAAATCTAATATAACCAAATCCGTAAAAGAGCAATAATACTGCATATTCATAAGGGAATAAATAGTTATCAAAACCGTATTTGAAAGTAAAGTAGAGTATGCGTGGCTCAAAACCTAATGACTGTGCTAATTCAACAATTGGACCTGTGAGAGCAACTGTAGCCGCTAATGGAGTAAGGAGGAAGTTGCCTAATACACCAACAATATACGTTCCTACACCAGCACTATAGAAAGAAAGGCCTTCTAAATAATGGAGAGTGTTGTCAGCAAGCCAATTTGTTGCTTTTAGATGTGTGCCGGCACTACCAATAGCCATACACCCCATGATGAAAAAGATAGGTGAGAAATTAATTTTTTTCAACTTGTCTGCATTCATAAGGTCAATTTTAGGAGCGAATGCAAGTACGGATACAGCAATCAACACCATGCCTGCACCAAAGCCATGCAATTTATCTGTACAAAGTAATAACAAGGTACTTAGCATGATAAGTCCTGCTATTTTCTCATCTCTAGACATAGCTCCTAGCTCAGAATAATGCCTTTGGATCGCCAATTTTAATTCATCTTTATTTACTGTCGAAGGTACTGCAAACATTACAATAAGTACACATATAATAGTATATATAGTAGCTGGAATAAAGTTCCAATAAGCATATTCCATCCAAGAAGTCTTAGTACCAAGTATATCATCAACAATTGACATACCGATAATTAAATCTCCTCCACCAGTTAGAAATGACATTTTTAAACTTGCTACAGCTAGAAAAGCAACCATCATAAGAGCTGTAGCTTCATTTGAGCCTTTTTTCATGTCAAGTGATTCACATAAACTAATAACAATTGCAAGGAATATTACACCCTTGCCTGTTACAGCAGGAACAAGTGGGTTGACAATAAAAACTGCTAAAGTTATACCCCATAGAGCCCCTTTAAAGCTACCGCCCATTGCGTGCATACAAAAAAGGCCTATCCTTTTGCCAAGTCCTGTGTCTTGTAATATTTTACAGATAATAAAACCACCGATAACGGTATTTGGTACTTCTGAAGCATAACTTGCGTAAACAACTTTAGAAGGTACTGCACAAAGAGCCATGTATAATATTGGCAATAACATACCAATACTTACATCATTCATCAAGCCCATTGCCCAAATCATAACGGCCCAAAGCGTAACGACCAAAAACATTGCCATTTCATGTGTAAGTTTTTCCCCATCAACAGGTAAAACAAAATACAGTAAAGTCGGCACTAGAAAAGCTGCAAGCCATTTAACTAATGCCATGACACTAAAAGATTTATTATTGGATTGTGCTAAGTTCATAAAAAAACTCCTAAAACTTATTCTTCATCTCTCAATTTTAAAGCGATTGCTCTTACTTCTTTTTTGAGATGTATTTTTTCTTCATCTGTGTAGCCAGTTAAAAGAAAAGCTGACCAATCATTTAATACTTTTTCAATAACAGGTAATAATAACAGGCCTTTTTCTGTTAAATACACCCTATTTGCCTTATATCCACTTTCTTGTTGTTTACGATACACCACATTTTTTTCTTCTAAGGCTTGCAATGCTCTTGATGCTGCTGCCTTATTAATAGCTGTTCTTCTACACATTTCATCTTGCATTAAAGTATGCGAAGGGGCGTTTAGAAGTGTTGCTAGAAATGGAAATTCAGAAGCCTTTATGCCATGCGCTTCCATTTCTTGAGTGATGTACTTTTGAAATTTTCTGTAAACAATAGAAAAAGAAGTAGCAAAGTATTGTTCTGTTTCTTGCATAGATAGATTCCTTTGTGATTTTGAAGAGATAGAGAGAAGACTATCTATCTCCTCACAAAAGTTTCTATCGTCCACTAACAGAAAATACTTATACCTGTTTGGTACTTCTTATCATTTATAATTACTTTAATATCATATTTGCCAGAAAGCCCGAGTTTGCTAATATTGAATTTTTGCGTTTCAGCTTTTTTCTCTAAAAAAGCACCAGAACACATAGCAAGAAATCTTACAGCTGCTGTATTGATATAATAACCATGCGTATCGCCCTTAGAGCCTTCAAGTACATACATCACCATTGAACCACGTTCAAAAGTTGCTGTTAAGACGACTTTGTCAATTTCTTCGGCAATATTTAGTTCAATATCCATAGGCACAACTTCCATAAGCTCTTCTACATCTGGAATAGTATCAAAAGTTGGAGTAACATCTAATTCGCCTAAAATTACTCCTGCACCTACTGGAAGATTTTCACCATCATGATATAAAGACAAGCGTTCAGCTCTATAGAAGTTTCCTGTAACTTGAAGATAATAACGTAATACACCATCTTTTTCTTCTATTGTCTTAGAAGAAATTTCATTATGTGGATCCGCTTTATCTAAAAATGCAGGGAGAGCATCAGAAGCATAGCCATCAATTGAGCCTATGCCACCAGAATGAACAAGATAGTGCCCATCTGCATAATACTCAACATTACAAATATATGGCGAGAAGAAATCTTGTCCCCACTCTTTACCAAATTGCCAAACTTGTTCTATTTCCATCTTGTCAGTATCTATTCTATAACGGACACCACGAGAAAAATTATCTTTATTCTTTATATAGTTAGATTTTGATTTTGCTCTCCATTGACCATTATCAAAAGCCATCACATCCCCATCAGGAAGCCAAACACAGGCATGTTGTTCGTATTGCCAATCAAAATTTGCTACATCCCCTACTGGTTTAAAGAAATATTTCTGCATATCTTCACTCCAGCCTTCAGGATTACCAATAATCCACTTCAACTCACCTTTACCATTATTCCCTTCATAATTAAAGCATACAATAGCATCTTGGTGGCGTCCTGACAGAATGATTTCTTGCTTATCTTCATTTACCCAAAGAGCATTATTGTGGAACCAATCATGCGGATCTTGTGAGCCAGAACCACCTTGATCTTGAGGAAGAAAATCTTTGAAATCCCAAGTTCTCAATAGCTTACCTGTTTCTCTGTCTAATAATTCAATCATATCCTCAACAGTAGTGTTGCCAGCTGAATAATCTTGCGATAAAGCAAGTAAGTTACCATCTCTCATTTCCCATTGATCATGATGATAATTTCCAGGCATACGATATTCTTTGACTATCTTTCCGACTAAAGTCATTTCAAACATACCGACTGAACAATAAGGCATACGTGAGTAACGATGTGAGCCTGTAAGAATATTACCATTTCTTAAACGTTTCACATCAAACATTGTCGGAATAGTGAGTAACCAGCGAATATCGCCCTTATAATCTACGCCAATAGGAAGATTTTTTCCCGCTGGGGACAGTATCATAATATCTGTACCAAAATAATCCATGCTTGTCATAATATTTAAACAGCGGTTGATATCTTTTGGTAATTCTTTTGCCTTTATAAAAAATGTTTTAGATTCATTATTTGATAAAGTAATTGTAACTTTCGTTTCAATACCTTCGTATAATCCTACCACAGGAAGAATATGACTTGTGCCTGCTGGAAATTTTTTTACGATATTTTCACGCTCATTTCTTTTTCCATGAATCGTCATCGTTGGTTCAAGCGCATCGCTTGTCTTAAAAAGCACAAGCGCAGATAAAGGATTAATAAGATAAGGATCAATAACAATGTGCGCTTCTTCCAAAGATGGAGCAGAAGCTTCAAATGCTGACATAAACAATAATTCAGCAGTGTTTTGACGGTTAACAATATGATCTTCGTAGGTATAAGTTACAAATGTACTCATAATTTACTCCCATATCTTTTACTCACATTGCTTGTGAATAAAATATTTAGCTGTGATAAAAAAAATTACTTTTAGCGAAGCAATAAGCAATTTAGCCATTTCATGATTTTTTTCTAACAAAAAACCTGTTGACTTGTCAACAGGTTTTTTTGAAAAACTTTATTTTTTTAGAGTGACAGACTTTTTATAAGGCTAATTTGTTCGAATATATTAAATAATATATTCTATTATATCATATAGTTGTTGATGAATTAATAAAAATAAATTCATTGGTTACTTTTTTAAAAAAAATAATGACTAGGCCTGCACAGATTCTAGTATTGGAAATTTCTCCTCCATATATCGTTTGAGAATAAAATCACAACGCTAATTTTAGGTGTGAGGCTCCAACCACTTTGCGTCATGAAATCTTTTTGCACAGTCATGCCAAGTCGGAAATACCACACACTTTGGCTATCTGCTGAAACACTTCCAAGAACACCGCTATTTCCTTAGATGTGTATATTAGCCAATATGAGGATCTAAGTTATTGCCTTTCTAGCAAGACTATTGACAAAAAACTATAATAGAAGTAATTTCTAATTAGCAAGACGAAAAATTAGTGTTGATTTAAAATGTTTTTTAGCATTCTTCTTAGTTGTATAGTTTAATGTTTATAGGGGTTTATATGTATAAAAGATATTTGTGTTCTTTCTTTATCTTTACAAGCTTAGTTTTTTCCACTCTCTTTTCACCTATAGCTTATGCTGAACTTCCCCAAAACATTAGAATAGGTTACGTGCCAGGTTATGGCTTTGCAACAGAACTTAAAACCGCTGCGGCACACGGCTTTCTTTATCAGCTTTTCAGACGCATTGAAAATTACATTCCTAATGATTTTACTTATATCCCCTTTAATAGCACTGAAGAAATGGTTGAAGCTGTTAAAAACAAAGAAATAGAAATAGGGCTTCCTATTCTCCAAAGGGACTATTTTCCTACAGAAGAAAGTATTTTTTGGAGTCATGCAGGCACTACACAGGTTTTTCTTGTCAAGAAAGGAAAAGATTATGGCTATTATGAAGATCCAAAGCAAATAAATGGCAAAACTGTAGCCACATATCCTGGAAATCCTATAGAAAAACATCTTAATGATTATTGCAAAGAAAATGATATTCAGATAAATTATGTCTATGCAAAGGTAGATGATTATTATGCCATTGAAGCAGATTATTACCTTGCAACTTCATTTGCTGAAAATTTTCAAAACTTTAATAGCGTCATTCCCCTTGGTTCGCATGATTATTTTTCAGCTACGCTTGTAGAAAATAAAGAATTATTATCTATACTTGAAGTAGGTGGACGATCTGCCATTATTGCAGATCCTGGGCTTTTAGCTCGCTTAGAACTAAAATATAGCTCTGCTCAACTTGTCAGAAGAGATTTAACAGAAGAAGAAGTATCATTGGTAAAAGGCAAAACTTTTAGCGTTGGTTATGTTGAGTCTCATATACCTATCACTTATACGAATGATAAAGGTGAAGCAAGCGGTATTGCTGTTGAAATATTTGATCTTTTAGCTGAACGATACGGCTTTAGTGTGGAATATCATCCTTATTCACACACGAGTAAGAACAGAACTGCAAGCCAAAGTTATGACATTTTGCTTTCAGCTCTTGGTGATTACTCTAGCAAAAGCAAAAATTATAGATTGACAGAAGAATATCATCATACTGCACTTATGCTTGTTTCTCGCAAAAAAGGGCTAGAAACAATTATTAAGGAAAATAAAATACCACGCATAGGTATGCTCGATTATCTTACTGTCGACACTCAAGATTTGTATGATGAATATCCTGGTGTTAAAGAAAAAATATATTATAATCTCAATGAATTAGTCTATGCTTTAGAAAATGATGAAATTGATGCTATGCTTATTAGTAATACAGGGCTTATCTATCTAAACACTATATATGACAATGAATTTGAAACCTTTGGCAATTCTATGGATCTTCCATTAGTTTTGATGATTTCAAGAAAACTTGACCCTAGATATGTAAATTTATTCAATATTCTCTACGATTACATAGATAGTGGCGACTTTGAAGAAACAGAGGCAAGACAAAGATTGAATTTCTTTCCTGAATATACATTAAGCGATACTATAAAAATGTATAAAAAAGAAATTGGATTTGCAAGCGTAATACTTTTAGTTATTTATCTATTTATTTGGAACTTTTTTAGAACTAGACAAAGATTGGCAGTTTTAAAAGCTTTAAAAGTTGATCCTGTTACTGATCTTATGACCTATCCATTTTTTGAAAATCAAATCAAAAAAGTGCTTACTAGTCCTAACTATAATGAGTATGTGCTTATTTCTTTAGATATTGACTCTTTTAAAACTATCAATAATTATTACACTTACGATAAGTCACAAGAAGTTTTAAAAACAGTAGCACTTGAATTGCAATCACATCTTTCTGAAAATAATGCTATTGTTACTCGTGTTTTTGCCGACAATTTCCTTGTGCTATGTAAAAGCGTAGCCCCTGAAAAATTGAGTAAAATTTTACAAGAAAATATTTCTCCTCTTGTGTTGAATGTTTTGGAAGAATTTTTCTCTCTCACATTTTCTGTAGGCATTTATCCACTCTTAGATCCTGAAGAAAAAATTCATCATATAGTAGACTTAGCAAACGTAGCCAGACAAAAAGGCAAAAATTCACACTTTACAACTGTTAATGTTTTTGGGCAAAGTATGCACCATGAACACCAAAACAGGCTTAATGTTACTTATCGAATGGAAAAAGCCTTGTTAGATGATGAATTTTTCCTTGTTTTCCAGCCAAAATATAGTTTAGATTCTTTAAATATTATAGGAGCTGAAGCCTTAGTGCGTTGGAAAACTCCTAATGGAGAAATGATTTATCCTAATGATTTTATACCTATTTTTGAAGAAAATGGCTATATCAACAAATTAGATCTCCATGTATTTAGAAAGGTGTGTTCTTTTGTAAAAATTTACGAAGATTTTTTTATCGACAAAAAAATATCTGTAAATATTTCAAGCAGAACAATGCTTGACCAGACTATTGTTGGCAGATTAAAAATGATTGCTGATGATTTTGGCGTAAATACTCATATGATAGAACTTGAAATTACTGAAAGTGCTATTGGCGATGATTTTGCCATGAAAAAAATTGAAGATTTTAAAGCTATGGGCTTTGCTGTTTCTATTGATGATTTTGGTGCAGGTGTTTCCTCGCTTAATCGTTTAGGAAACATGAAGGCCGATTTACTAAAATTAGATAAAGCTTTTCTTGACTCTTCACTTGTAGACGAAAGAGGGAAAATTGTTGTTCAAGACACTATTATCATGGCAAAACATCTTCATATGCAAGTAGTTGCAGAAGGGGTTGAAACAAAGGAACAGGCTTTATGGTTACAAAATCTATCCTGTGATATTGCGCAAGGTTATTATTTTTCAAAACCAATAGAGCCCCAAGCATTTATTGAAAAAGTTAAAAGCAATGCTACTTTTGAAATGCAATAAAATTATAATTTTTATCTTAGATTAGATTATTCTCATTTGCTTTCTATCGAAAGTATGTAAATAGCTTCATTGCATAAAAAAGTTTTTACTTGTCCGCTATATAGTGTCGTCTATTAAATTGTTTTTTATTCTTATTGGATATGAAAAATTTATTGCTTCTTTTTAGTTTTTGTGTAATAATTTCTCCGTTGTGATAGATTTGTTTTTTAAATCTATGGAGATTCTCAATGAAGAAGATTTTCTTATTACTTGCACTATTACTGACACTTCTACTCTTATATAGCGCCTATAGCCAGAATACTCATACGATTGAAGAGAAGAAAGACACTTTCAATTCCTCAATACTAGAAGAAGTGAAACCTTCTATTGATCAAGCTGAAGAAGAAATAAAATTAGATGAAAGAAAAAATGTTGAAATCAGCTTTTGGTCTTTCCCTGTGGGTAGATTTGGCAATGAAGAAATTCTTAAAGGATTCATAACAGATTTTAATAAATTATATCCATACATTAAAGTGAATGTGCGCACACTTGATTATACGACAGGCGATGCTCAAATAGAAGAAGCCATTGCAGCAAGAAAAGCGCCAGATATTGTTATGGAAGGCCCTGAAAGGCTTTTAGCGAATTGGGGTGCTCGTGGTTTGATGATAGATCTTAGAGATATGATTGACAGCGAAACAAGAGCAAATATCATGGCTATTTCAGAAGAAATTATCAATGCTTGCCAAGCCCCAGACGGCGCTTTCTACGAATACCCAATGGTTATGACAACGCATCTTATGGCCATTAATTATGAACTTTTTGAAAAGGCGAATGCTCTGCAATATTTAGACAAAGAAAATCGTTCTTGGACAACGGACGGTTTTATTGCGGCAATGGCAGCCATTAGAGATAGCGGACTTATTGAAACTCCAGGCATTATTTATACAGGCGGGCAAGGCGGAGATCAAGGTACGCGCGCACTTGTGAGCAATCTTTACGATGCCCCCTTTGCAAATGAGGACCACACTACATATCTCATCAATCAAGAATTGGGGCTTATGGGTTTAGAATTATTGCAAGAAATGGTAAATAATGCCTCTTTAAGTCATAATGATAAAATGGTTGCCACTGATGAATTAAAAGCTTTTGCCGAAGAAAAAACTGCTATAACACTGGCTTGGAATGCCACAAATGAAACTTTGTATGCTGATTTGATTGATTTTACGCCTTTTGCTATGAATTTCCCCTCAGCAGATGGTAGGGCTGAATTGCAAGGCGGAATTTGGGGTTTTGGTGTCTTTAATAATGGTGATATAGACAAGGTGAATGCGGCAAAAAAACTAATTGAATTTTTGGCTATTAATCCGCAACAAAGAGAAAAAAGCATAAGAGCCACAAACTTTTTCCCAGTGAATAAATCCTATGGAAATGTATACGCAGGAAGCGAAGATGAAGAAAAAATGCAAGTATACACTTCCTTTCTTGCAAATCTTGGCGATTATTATCAAGTAACGCCTGCATGGCCGCAGCAAAGAGTGGCTTGGTATGAAATGCTTCAAAAGATTTTCAATGGTGCGGATGCAAAAAATGCTGCAGACAATTATGTAAATTACTTACACAAGCAAATAAACCCATAAATACGAAAACATATAGGCATAAAGCTTGCAATTTTTAAAATAAAGATTATACTATGTATTAGACTTGATTCAAGAGTTTCTTTGAGGATTCTTTGAATTTTGAAATATCCTGTAAATTTGAAAACGTATTTAATAGCTTTAAGCCTTATTTCTCTTCCTGATGGCTACAATTAGGATTGGTATTATGAAAGAAAAAATTCAGTTTCTGCTTCCTATGGCTATAGCAAGCTCTGTTCTTCTACTTATAACATCTGTTTTTTTCTATAATATTTACATCGGCGACAAGATTGATGATCTCTCAAACACGAACCTTGAATATCTGCTTGACAATAGCGCCGAAAATTTTCAACTGACTTTTGAACTAGACAGAAACTTGCTTGAATCTTCTGCTTCACTTTTGCCAGTGTGGGATTACTTGCGCTATATCAATTTTGAATCAGAGCATTACACTTTTCTTGCACGCAGTTTTGACTATATGGTGGTTATAAACCCAAATGGTTATGGTGTGGGAAGCGATTCAAAAATAGGCGACCTTGCCTCCTCTCAATACTTTCAAAAAGCAATGCAAGGACAAACCTTCATAGAGGGTCCTCTTAGCTTTGATTTAAATGGTGAAGAAACGATTATTCTCTCAACTCCAATGATTGCGCATGGCAAAACCCGCGGAGTGCTTGCTGGGCTTGTCTACATAAACACCCTAAATACTATGCTTTCAGAAAATATTCATGGTGTAAAAGCTAATATCATTGTAGATTCTAAAGGAAATATTATTGCAAATGGCGTTAAAAATTCTGATTACGCGCCGCTGAGCAATCTATATTCACGCATGGAAGCAGGCAATATTGAGAATACCGCAGAATTTGAGCAATTCAAAAAAGACATAGCTATTGCTTCAAGTGGGCGTGCTAGCCTTGATTTTGATGGCGAAAGAAATACAGTTATCTATAAGTCCGTCGGTATTCAAGATTGGATGATAATGTTTATTATTCCTGAAGCTATCACGCAATCGACCACAAATAACATAGTTTTTGTAACGGCTATAATCTCTGTTTTTATTATGCTTGTTGTTTCCATTTTCGGCATTATGATAAATTCATCGCAAAGGAACACTCTCAAAAGAATTGCTGAAATTGCATACACTTCGCAATCTACTGGAATAAATACAATAATCAAATTCAAGCTCGATTCAAAAGACTTTATAGCACAAAATAGCACAAAGAAATTTATGCTCTTTAAATTTGATATTGAAAAATTCAGGCTTATCAATGAAGCACTGAGCGATCAAGTTGGTGATAGAGTATTAAAATGTATGGCAAAAACTATTGAGTGTGAGAAAAATAGTAATTGCTTAGCCGCACATATTCATGCTGACGAATTTTTAGTTTTACTTGCGTACACAGACGAAACTATCGAGAACTGGCATGATAATTACCAACAAAGACTATATAAAGCTCTAGGAAAAGACTTTAATTATACACTTCGCATAATTATAGGAGTTCAATACCTTGATGATGCACATGCAATTGATATAGCCGCTTCCATCGAAAAAGTGAATATCGCGCACCATTACGCAAAAGAAACAAATGAACTGATAACTATTTATTCAGAAGAATTTTTATCCAATGAAATCAAGGTGAAAGAGATAGAAAATCGCATGGAAGAAGCTTTGGTCAACAAAGAATTTATCATGGCACTACAACCCGAGCTCGAACTTAAAACAGGCTCATTGATAGCAGCAGAAGCGCTTGTGCGCTGGAAAACACCTGATGGATATCTCAGACCAGATGAATTTATTCCAATTTTTGAGCAAAATGGTTTCATTCTTAAGCTGGATTTTTATATGTTTGAGCAGGCTTGCGAATACCTTCAAGCGTGGATGGCAGAAGGCAGAGAAGCCATACTTATCTCTGTAAACTTTTCAAGAAAACATATATATACAACAACTTTTGTGCAAAACTTAGTAGATATTTGTAAAAAATATGATGTGGACCCCAAATATTTGGGCATTGAAATCACAGAAAGCAGTATGCTGGATAATGAGACTGACTTAATCGCCTTGGTACGTAAATTAAGGGATAATAATTTTTATGTGCTGATGGATGATTTTGGCTCAGGCTATAGTTCGCTCGGGCTTTTAAAAAGCATACCGATAAACGTGCTCAAGCTCGATAAAAGCTTCTTTAACAATATGGAAGCTGGTGATAGAAGCATGGCTGTTGTAAGTAGTGCTATTCAGCTTGCTAAGAACTTGAAATTGAAGACAATTGCAGAAGGCGTAGAAACGCTAGAAATTTTAGAAATGCTCAAAAAAATGGGTTGCGATATTGTTCAAGGCTATTATTATGCAAAACCTCTATTTCAAGAGGACTTTAAAAACTTCTACGATAGTAAAACAACTCTACTTTGATTTGAACTTTGAAACTCTTTTCACTAAAAAAATAAGCGCACAAACTTTTGAGGAATGTGCGCTTTTTTTGCTTTAAGCTTTTTCTTTAATTGCTTCTATCAAGGGCAAACTTTCGTCGTATTCATAAGCAGCTATAGCCTCTTTAATCTGCGTGAGAAGCGCGAAAATCTCTTCGCCCCAATCGTAAGACATCAGGTCGGCCAAAATTGTTTCTATTGTATTTAAATCAACAAAATCTACAGCTTCCGTAAGCTCATCCAGTTTAGTTTTTAAGAAGTCTTTATCATTGCCTGCTTTTTGTTCACAAGCTTCTGGTTCAAATGATTGTAAAACTTCACCTATAGAAGATAAGATTGCGTGAAAATCTTCCAAGAATTTCAAGGTTTTTTGCTCAATAAAAGTCCAATCGCCTTTAGTCGCAGCTTCTTCTAAAGCTGAAGCTAAGCGTGAAAGATCTAAAGCACCAATAGAAGCTGACGCACTTTTAATGGCGTGCACTTCAATTTTGAAAGCAAGAGTATCTCTTTGCTTGAAATAATCAGTAATCAAAGCGTGCTTTTTCAAACCATCAGAATAATAAATCCTTAGAATATCAATATAATTATCTAAAGAACCGCCAAGTCCTTGCAAGCCATAAGCCACATCAATATTTTCAATTACAATTGTATTTGCTTCTGTATCTGTTTGATTTTGCTCAAACATATCATAGTCAAGCATCTTGATTTTTTCTTTAGGAAGCCAATTGAGAAGAATTTCATTGAGCTTGTGAACCTCAATAGGTTTTGCCAAGAAATCGTCCATGCCTTCTTCAGTGAAAAGAGCCTTTGTTCCTACAATTGCATTCGCTGTAAGAGCGATAATAGGCAAGTTTTGGAAGTAGTCGCCCTGTATTTTTCTTATAGCGATTGTGGCATCAATACCATCCATTTCTGGCATCATATGATCCATAAAAACAAGGTCATAAACATTATTTTTCACCGCTTCAACAGCTTCCAAGCCGTTCACAGCCGTAGAGATGCTAAATTCATAGGGGCGCATAAGTTCGGAGGCAACTTTCAAGTTTACAGGATTATCATCAACAAGCAAGATATGAGCAGATGGTGCGATGAAATTGAGCGCTCGTGCAGATCCTCCAAAAGAAGAAACGGTATTATTCAAGGCATTTGCAATTTGCAATGCACTAGCTGGTAAAGTAATCGTATAAATATCATCATCGCTTACCTTTATATAGTTTCCTTCAGCAAGCAGGACTATTCTTGATTTAAAACCTTGTTTTTCCTTAAGATTTTGAACCTTTGCCAAATGCAAAGTAGGCACAAAGATATAGTCATAATCTCTTTCATTAAGATTTTCATAAAGTTCGGATTGATTGACACATAAAGTGCATTCTGAGCCAAGATTTTCAATACTTTCTTGTATGGAAGAACTATAAGGCGGACGAGATTCGTATAAAAGCACGCTCTTTTTCTCTTCCACTTTTGCAAAGGGCACATTTTCAATGACTTTTTGCGGAATTCTCACAGTAAAGGTCGAACCTTCCCCATAAACAGATCTTGCGAGAATTGTGCCACTCATCATTTCACACAATCTTTTTGAAATGGCAAGCCCAAGGCCTGTTCCTTCGATATTACGGTTTTTAGTTGTGTTAACTCGCTCAAACTCTTCAAAAAGTTTGCTCATATCCTCTTCTTTAATACCCATGCCAGAATCAAAGATTTCAAAATCAAAATTCACTTCTTCTTTCTCTTCGCAATAAGAGCCAGTAAGGCGCAAACCTACATGGCCAGAAGGCGTGAATTTTATGGCATTATTCAAAAGGTTGATAAGAACTTGCTTTAGTCTAATTTCATCACCCTTGATCTTTGAAGGGAGGGTTGAGTCAATATAAGTGTAGAATAACAATGGCTTATCTTCAAGTCGCATACGTGCCACATTGACAATATCATTAACAAGGGAAGTGAGTGAATATTCTGTTTCTGTAATATCAAGTTTACCTGATTCAATTTTAGAAATATCCAAAATATCGTTGATAATAGCTAGTAAACTTGAACAAGCTGTCTTTATCCCTGTAGCGTATTCTGCAACGTCAGAGTCAGAGGTTTTGCGCAAAATAATTTCAGACATGCCTGAAATCGCATTCATAGGCGTTCTAATTTCATGGCTCATGTTAGCAAGGAAGTTTGTCTTTGCTTGTGAACTCATCAAAGCTTCTTCATGCGCCTGCATCAATTGCTCATCAACTTCAGCTTTTAAAATGGCTGCTGCAAACAAAGAGCCTGAAATTCTGAGCATATTTTCTTCGATTTCCGTATAGAGTTGCTCTCTCTCTTTAGAAAATAAAGTCATAAATCCCCATGGCTTGCCATCAAGATAGATAGGCGTAGTCATAAGGGTTTTCACTTTTAGAAAATGAAGAAAGAACTGCTCTGAAAGAGGCAAATTCTTTACAAGTGCGCTAAATGTTTTATCTGTTTGCACGTTTTCATAAAGAAAAGGAAAATGAGCTTGATAATCTAAGGTATCGTACATATCGTATTCTTGATAATGCGCTAGATAAAATTCCTCTTTTTGATCAGCCGTAAACCTATTATTTGAAAGATTTTCTACTCCAAAAATGTCAAAGGCTTCAAATAAATCTTCTTTTGTGATAATAAAATCATAATCCCATTGATAGGCTGTATAAAAACAAAGCCTTCCATCAACTTCTTTATTGCGCCAAATAGCTATCTTCCCTTCAGAAACAGCTTCCTCAAGCATATGAATACTTTGAACTATTTCACTATCTGTTTGAGAAGGATCAGTAATTGCTAAAAGCTTTTGTGAAACTTTATTAACAGTTAAGAGCATTTTTTCATGCTCAAGCAAAGACTTTGTACGTCTTTCAATCTGCTTTTCAAGGTGGGTTTGATAATTTTCTAGCTGCTCGAGGGCATCTTCTAAATCTTCGTGCGTTCTTTTCAAATTATTGATATTGAGGTGACCGCCCACCAAACGAGTCGGCTTACCCTCATGATCTCTTTCAATAATTCTGCCTATATCCTTAGTCCAGATATAATCACCATTTTTATGCTTAAGCCTTACTTCGCATTCAAAATGATCGCTTTTTCCTTCGATATAGTCAAAAAGTTCTACAGTGAGTTTTTCACGGTCGTCAGGGTGGGTGAGATGCCTAAATTCTTCGATAGAGGCCGTAAAACTTTCACCAGGATAACCGATAAGCTCCATATATTCAGCATTGTAAGTTATTGTATTATCAAGCAAATTCCAGTCCCAAGTACCAAAACCTGAAATATTGATAATCATATCTAAAAGATTAGATCTTTCAGCCAAAGAAAGCTCTGTTTCTTTTACGGCAGTGATATCTTGCAAAATACCGCTAAAAACAAGGGGGTTCCCGTCTTTATCATAAGAGCTTACTCTGCCCTTATCCTGCGCCCAAACAATAGAACCGTCTTTTCTAATCAAACGAAATTCAGAAACATAAAAATCATTTTCGCCAGCTAGATGATTCTTGATAACACTGTCAACTCTTTCAACATCATCAGGGTGCAGAAGATTTTCCCAAGTGCGGATATGCGTATCAAGTTCTTCAATGTCATAGCCTGTAATTTCGCTCCATTCAGGGCTAAAATACAGCTCATCTGTGTCAAGATACCAAATCCATGTGCCTACTTTAGTAAGCTTGAGAAGTTCTTTTACCTGTGCCGCAGAAAAAAGATCAGTTGAACTCTTCATAATAAACCTTTATAAAACTTTAGAGAACCACACCCGCATTATCAGGCTCTAAATCGGCATAAGAAAGCGAAATGTCTTTAAAAATATCGGATAATTCCATAAAAATAGAAACGAGGCTAGGATCAAAATGCTTGCCGCTATCTGCAATAATTATTTCAACTGCTTTTTCATGCGAAAAAGGCTCTTTATAAGGGCGTCTTGAAATAAGAGCATCATATACATCAACTATAGCCATCATTCTGCCTACTAAAGGAATTTTTTCACCCGCTAAAGCTTTAGGATAGCCAGTGCCATTCCATTTTTCGTGGTGAGAAGCCGCAAATTCAGCTGCAACAAGCAAAAATTCAGCATCTTGAATATTTGACATTGACGAACGAATTGCCTCAGCCCCTATGGTTGTGTGCTCTTTCATAAGATTGAATTCAATATCAGTAAGGCGGCCTTCTTTAAGTAAGATACTGTCAGGAATGGATATTTTACCAACGTCATGCATTTGTGACGCATGGGCATAAAGTTCGACATCAATATTTTCTAATTCAGGATAAGCCTTAATCGCGATAATTTTTTCCATAAACACTTTCAAGAGATTGCGTGTGCGCTCTAAATGGCCGCCTGTGCTTCCATCACGCTTTTCCACCATATCGGCAAGCCCGTGCACAACTGCGTATTGCAATTGGGTAATTACTTGCGTTTTTTCACGCACCATACCTTCAAGATTGGTAGAATAGCTTTGCAATTCTCTATGTTGATGCGCTAATTTCAGATGCAATTCCACTCTTTTTAATAGAAGAGGAAAGGAAAATGGTTTAATAATATAATCGACTGCTCCAAGCTCTAAACCTTCAAATTCACTTGAAGTATCGTCCTTTGCAGTTAAAAAAATCACGGGAACTTCACAGATAGGCTGTGGCATTTTCTTGATTTCTTGGATAACATCAAAACCACTCATTCCAGGCATTTCAACATCGAGTAAGATGAGATCTGGTTCTACTTTTTGTAAAATTTTCAAAGCCTTTTCTCCACTAGGGAGAAGCATTAAATCGTATTGATCTTCTAAAGCCTTGCGTACAATGTTGAGATTGGTGACATTATCATCAACCACTATAATCTTTGCCTTTTTTTCTGTAGCCATAAATTGTTCGCTTATAAATTTGTTCTAAAATGTAATGAAATTATAATTTCCAAATATACAATAAATTATAATTTATTCTTAAATGTAATACAATAATTTTCAAATGTCAAGAATTTCGCTCAATAAAGAGATATTAGTAAAAGCGCAATTTTTTCAAGCACGCTTCCCATAAAATCGTGAAGGAATATCTAACGATTTAAATAATCGTAAGGTCTTTTCCCTTCATTATCTTTAATCTCTCTATCTGCGCCTTCGATGATAAGGTAATACATAAGATCGCCGTTTCTGCTTAATGCGGCATAATGCAAAGATGTACGGCCCAAATTGTCTTTTTCATTCATGTCTGCGCCTTTTTCTATCAGTAATTCAACTATTTCCAAATTGCCGCCTCTTGTAGCGTAGCTCAAAGCTTGCGTGCCATTCGTATCTCTTTTCTTTATATCAGCACCATGCTGCACTAAGAGCTTAACTGCTTCAATATTTGAAAAAAATGTGGCTTCCATAAGTGGAGTAATACCAGTGGCATAAGGAGTATTCGGATCTGCGCCCTCTTCTAAAAGCTTTTTTACTTTATCATTTTCTTCGTATTGAATAGCTTCAATAAGAGGACTTGCTTCTGGCAAATTATCTTCAAAGGCAAGCTCTTTGCTTTCTTCTTCTTGTGCTTCTTCTATATTTTCCTCGTCTGCTTGTGCCTCAGATTTGTTAGCTTCTTCTCTTTCCTCGGCTACTTTCGCATTTTCTTCTTTCGTATTTTCTTCTTTCTTCTTTTCGCTTTCTACTTCGCTTTTTTCTTCAGACTTTTCG
>CAYJFE010000011.1:17380-41950 GCA_964369165.1 uncultured Desulfovibrionaceae bacterium
ATTTTCTTCTTTCTTCTTTTCGCTTTCTACTTCGCTTTTTTCTTCAGACTTTTCGGCTTTTTCACCATTTTTTTCAAAGCTAAAAGAAGTTCCCAAAAGTTCTTCGACTCTCTGCCTTTTTTTATTACTTTCTTCTGTTGCAAATGCTGATTCAGCAAATGCACTAAAACAAAGTATGGCACAACAAGCTAAAGCACATATATTTTTAAACATAAAAACTCCTTAAATCTATGATCTTTTATATCTATTGATTATTCGTTATAACTTGCAGTATATATACACTTCAAAAGAGTTAAAAGCAAGTGAGAGCACAGCAGCTAACTCACTGATAACATAGATATTTTAAAAATATTTTTTAGTGGAAATAAGTGTGTGCCTGTGATAGATATACTTCACAGGAGGCAATTGTGGAAAAAGAAAAAAAAGATAATAAAACTAAAGCAGAGAAAAATGCTTTTGTTGTTACAAATAAAGAAGAAAATACTGATCATAACCACGCCCCTTTTAAAGATAGAGAATCTTTTGACGATTGGTATAAATCTTGTTGCGACGATTAAAAAAAGGAAATAAAAGTATATGAAAACAATAATTTGGGACGTTGACGGCACTTTGATAGACTCAGAGGCTGGTATTGTAGAAGCTTTAGAATTTGCGGCCAATGAGCTAAAGCTCACTTCTGAAAATGAAATTATCTTTAGAGATTTTATCGGACTTACTCCGCAAAATGCTTATATGAAGTTTTTTGGTGTTTCACCAGAAAAAGCGCAAGAAGCAACAAATCATTTCAGAAATCACTACCACAACAATGGCATGAAAAAAGCTACGGTTTTTCAAGGTATTATAGAAGTATTGGAAGAATTTCAAAAAAGGGGCTATAAACAAGCCGTTGCAACAAACAAGAAAAAAGAACTTGCCATAGAAGTGTGTGAATTTTTTGGTATTGCAAAATATTTTGATGTAATTCACGGACTTGACGAAAATGGCACTCTTTGCAAGGGCGACCTTATTGGTTTTTGCTTAAAAGATCTAGGAGTTACTGATAAATCGACAGCTCTTATGATTGGCGATACATATCTTGACGAAGAAGGCGCACAGCAAAACGACGTGCCCTTTATGCCTGTGCATTATGGTATCGGCAATTTAGAAAGCGCGCAAAGAATTGAAAAACCACTTGATATTATTAAGTATGTTTAGGAAATAATTGATAAAAAACAAAAAAGGGGAAGAAAAAATCTTCCCCTTTAATTTTTAAGATAGGTATATTATTTTTGTTTAGACATTAAAGTGTTCTAACAAAATCTTCTCAGCTTCAGCATTCCACAAACCTTTATGGGCTTTAACGCTTTTGTCAAGTTTAGCAAAAAGAGGATCAGTTTTACCAAGTTCTTCAAAATCGTCAAGAGCTGTCAAAGGAAGGTCAATAGGTGTATAGCTCAAGATTTTGCCAGCACGAATGTCAGGAAGCGCAGCTGTTGTGTCAGCGACAGCATCAATACCGCAGATGTGGCTTACCATCACCGCTGTATGGAGTTTGCCTGATTCAGAAAGCGCAATAGCTTCTTTCAAATCTTCAGTATTACCACCCGTACTTCCTAATATATGCGTAGAAAGATAGTGGCAATTATACAAATTGAAATTTGCTGTAAAATCAGCATTTGATGGTCCAGCAAAGAAGTTTAGGCAACCGTCAAAAGCCATAAGCTTATCACCAAGTTCTGCTAATTCTTTGATTGGAGCATAAACAAAAACATCATGATAGCCTTCGCCTTCTGAAATATCCAAGAGTTCTTGATAGATATCATCGCTCTTTAATGGATTGATATACACAAGTTCAACATTTTTTTCTTTAGCAAATTCAGGTGTGATAAGCTCTTTTGCTCTTGCTATACGGTTGTCGTCAACATCTGTCACCACAACTCTTTTTGGCTTATTGCCAGCAACAAGCGGATATTCAATCGCGCCAAGCCCCATAGGACCACAACCGCCTAAGATAAGAACGTTTCCGCCCTCTTTTGCGCCCATAGCATGATCATAATTCACTTTATTTGTGTGATACATAATGTTATAGCCGCCGATAATACAACTCATAGGCTCGCCTAAAGAAGCATCAAAGTAGGCTTCGCCATTATAGTGCAAAAGACAGCCAAGCTCCATAACTTCTTGCGGAATAATACAATAAGTTGCGGCACCACCAAAAAATTCATAAGAATATCCTGGTGAATCTAGCTTTCCTTTATAATTTAAAGCTGGTTGCAAAGCATATTTTTCGCCTTCTTTAAATTGATGTTGCCATTTTTTGCCAACTTTCACTATATCGCCAGCAAATTCATGCCCAATGATAATAGGATTTGTGTCAACATTTTGTGGACAACGCTTATGCTTCTTGCCTTGTTTAAGAAGTTTATATGTTGACATACAAAGACTATCACTTATGATTTTCACCAAAATTTCATCGTCTTTAATTTCTGGAAGTTCAAACTCTTCCAAGCGTAAATCGTCGGCTCCATACATACGAACCGCTCTTGTTTTTGTAGCCATATTTTGTACCTTCAATTAATTCAAATTATTTATATTCAAATTTTACTTGTTTCAACAAAGTTTCTATGCACTCCATAGAAGGAGCTTTTGTACCAATTGTTGTGACTGCGCCAGCACTTGCTGCCATTCCATAACGAACTATATCTTCAAAAGCAAGTCCTTTATGTGTCGCATAAGCAACTGCGCCTACCATACTATCCCCTGCTCCGACAGTAGAAGAAACATCCACCTTCAAAGCAGGTGCAAAAGCGCATTTATCTTTAGAAACAAAGATTGCGCCTTCATGCCCCATCGAAAGAGCCACTAAGCCAATTTTCTTTGTATTGATAAGCTCTTTGCAAAGAGATATCAGCTCTTCTTGACTCACACTTTCTTTTGTATCTCTGCCAAAATACTGCAAAAGTTCCTCTTTGTTTGGCTTTACAAAATCAGGCGCGGCCTCTAAAGCTTCTTTGAAAGCAATGCCATCAGCATCTACAAAGACTGTCGCATTTTTTTCTTTCAATTTTTTTGTCAAATCTTTATAAAAAGATGGGCTCGCATTTTTGTGCATACTGCCCGACAAAACAAAGAGAGGCTTTGACGAATGCTCGCTTGCCAATGCAAAAAGCTTTTCAAGAAGTGCTTTTTCTTCATCGTCAGAAACAACAACGCCAGGATCATTCACTTCTGTAATGCCATTCACACTGTCAAGCAATTTGAGATTTATTCTTGTCACACCCTTTGTTTTTACAAAGTCATGTGTGAGTGATAAATCGTCGAGCATAGTCAATAAAGCTTCGCCTGTGCTTGAGCCTACAAAGCCTGTTGCCACACTTTCTTCGCCCAAGGCTAAAAGAAGTTTTGACACATTTATGCCTTTACCGCCAGCATCAAGCTCGCTTGACTCTATACGATTTAATCCGCCCAAGACTAGTGGTTGAATATTTGCTGTCTTATCGAGGGCAGGATTAAGAGTGAGCGTAATAATCATATTTTAAGCTTTACCTGTAAAAAGTTCTATGATTTTTTCTTTGCTATTTGCATCTACAAGGGCAGTAACATCGTCTTCTTCTTCCAAAACTTCAACAATATTTGAAAGAATTTCTAAGTGTTCATCGCCTTTTGCTGCAATGCCTATAACCAATTTAACAGGAGTGCCGTCCCAATCGATTCCTTGTGGATAGGTAACAACACAAAGGCCTGTTTGTTTGATATGTTCTGCTGCTGATTTTTCAGCATGAGGAATAGCAATAAGATTACCGATAGCTACAGAAAAACCTGCATCACGCGCAATCATGCTTTCTATATATTCTTCATTAACATAACCTGATTTATGAAGCATTTCACCGCAACGTCTGATAATTGCTTCCTTAGGTTCAGTTGCTTGATTGAGGATTATATTTTCAACTTTAATCATTTTCATTCTCCAGATTTACAAATTTAGTTATATATTATGATAAGGATTGATACCATAAAATCAATTATAATTGCGCGTATACTTTGCCATCTTCCATACTCAATGCAGCTAAAAGAGTATCGTATTCAGGCGCGTTTAAAAAGTTGCTTATCAAAACCAAGTGTGCTGTAGGATTAGCACTTGCCGCTCTTTCACCCAATTGATTATGCGTGACAACAATTTCAACATCTAAAGGAATTTCACTCACAGGAGTGTGGAAAACTTCGACGCCCTCAATGCCAGCAGCTGCGAGTTTTTTACGCAATTTTGTCGCACCCATAGCACTACTTCCCATGCCTGCATCGCAAGCAAAAGCAATTCTTTTAATAAGACGTTTGCCACCAGTTGCTTGTGTTGCTTCTGTCGCTACTGTTTGTGTTGTACCTTTAGCTTCTGCTTTCATGCCTTGCATTTTTGCAGTTGCTGCTTCAATAGAGGTATTATCGTCTTGATCTTTTACAAACATTTTTAATAATAAAAGAGAAAGAGCAAAGGTCACTACAGCTGAAAGTGTGATACCTGTGATATTTGCAAAGAATGCGCCAGATGGAGTCATCGCAAGTTCTGCAATAATACTTCCTGGAGCCGCAGGGCCAGTTAAGCCACCGCCAAGTGCGCCAATAGTAAATACACCTGTCGCGCCACCAGCTATCATAGCAATGATTAGAATTGGGTTCATCAAAACAAATGGGAAATAAATTTCGTGGATACCACCAAAGAAGTGGATGATTGCCGCACCAGGTGCGCTATCTTTCGCTGAACCTTTACCTGCAATCATATAAGCAAGCAAAAGGCCAAGGCCTGGTCCAGGATTTGATTCAATCATAAAGAATATAGATTTGCCAACTTCTGAAACTTGCTCAGTGCCAAGAGGTGTGAACACACCGTGATTGATAGCATTATTCAAGAAAAGAACTTTAGCAGGTTCAACTAAAATAGAAGTCACAGGCAATAAGCCATTATCAACAAGCCAGCCAACGCCTTCACCTAAAAGAGCCGTGCCTGCTTCAACCATTGGGCCAACAGCATAAAAAGCGATAATCGCAACTATTGTACCCACGATACCTGATGAAAAGTTATTGACAAGCATTTCAAAGCCTGCAGGAACTTTGCCATCAACACTTTTATCAAAAGCTTTGATCGCCACACCGCCTAAAGGTCCCATAATCATAGCACCTAAAAGCATTGGGGTTGAAGGCGCACCCATAATAATACCACAAGTTGCGATAGCACCGACGACACCGCCGCGAACATCTGCAATCACCTTACCGCCAGTATAACCGATAAGAATAGGTAAAAGATAGGTAAGCATTGGGCCAACCATAGTGGCTAATTGCTCATTCGGCCACCAACCAGCAGGGATAAATAAAGCTGTAATCAGCCCCCATGCGATAAAAGCACCGATATTTGGCATGACCATACTGCTTAAAAAGCGACCAAATTTTTGAATGTTTTCTTTCATATATTCTCCTTGAATCTTCTCTATCTCAACTTTGAGATAGATTTTTTAGCTAATAATTCAATAATCATTCACTTGTATATCACAAGTTTTAAAATTTTCTTATTCAACTGTCACGCTTTTTGCTAAATTTCTTGGCTGATCAACATCTAGATTGAGATGATTTGCAATATGGTAGGCAAAAAGTTGCAAAGCCGGTAATATCAAAAATGATTGCAAGGGTTGAATCTGTGTGAGTGGAATTTGCCAAGAATCTAAAGATTTTATAGGCGCACCCACATCTGAAAGGACAATAGTTTTTCCTTTGCGAGCTTGTATTACTTCCGTATTCGAGCGAACTTTTTCAAAAAGACTGTCATTTGCGGCAAGAATAAAAGAAGGAAATTCGCTGTCAATAAGAGCTATAGGGCCATGTTTCATTTCAGCTGAAGAATAACCCTCTGCGTGAATATAAGACAATTCCTTAACCTTTAAAGCTCCTTCCAAAGCCAAAGGATATTGATAACCTCTTCCTAAAAAGAAGAAATGCTTCTCTTTATAATAAGAAGAAGAAAGCTCTTCAGCTTTTTTCGCAAGATTAGGCAATTCTTTTTCAAGTATGCTTGAAAGCTCTGAAATACCTTCTGCGTATTGCGCCACTTTTTCTGAATTCAAACCATTTTTTTGAGCATAGTGCATAGCAATCAATAAAAGTAGCAAAAGCTGGCTTATCATAGCTTTTGTTGAGGCAACGCAAATTTCAGGCCCTGCGTGTGTATAAAGAGTAGCAGATGCTTCACGAGCCAAAGAAGCTCCAAGCACATTGCAGATAGCTACAGTTGGTACATTTGCTTTTTTAGCCATGCGTAAAGCTGCTAAAGTGTCGGCAGTTTCACCACTTTGACTAAGGCAAAGCACAAATTCATCGTCAAAAAAAGCTGGCTTTCTAAAAGCAAATTCTGAGCCAAGTTCCACATTTACAGCAACATTAGATAGCTCTTCTATAATATCCTTGCCCCATAAAGCGGCATAATAGGAAGTGCCGCAAGCAACAATATGTATTCTGCGTGGCACAGCTAATGAATCAAGTTCAGGCAAAACTACTTTCCCATCAACCAAGCGAGAACGCAAACAATCTTCGATAACGCGCGGTTGCTCGAAAATTTCTTTTATCATAAAGTGTTTGTAGCCTTCTTTTTGAGCAGAAACAGTATCCCACTTCAAAGTGACAGCTTCTCTTTGGATTTCAGATAAGTCTTCCAAATTTTTCAAGCTATAGGATTGTGGAGTACAAAGTAAAAGTTCGCCTTCATTAATAAATACAACATCTTTTGTCCATGAAATAAAGGCTGGCGCATCAGAAGCAATAAAAAATTCATTCTGCCCTACGCCTAAAAGCATAGGTCCAGCTTGCCTAACTGCCCACAATTTTCCAGGGTTTTGCAAGTCTAAAATCACAAGAGCATAAGCTCCCGTCACTTTTGATAAAGCTACTTGTAGAGCTTTTTCAATGTCACCCTCTCTATCGAGATGATAGGCAATAAAATTCACCAAAACTTCAGTGTCAGTAGCTGAACTATAAGTAATTCCTTGATCTTTTAAAAACTCTTTCAATTCAAGATAATTTTCTATAATACCATTATGCACAATAGCAAGTCTGCCCTTATTATCTATGTGGGGATGTGCATTTTCTACAGTTGGTTCGCCATGCGTCGCCCAACGAGTATGCCCTATAGCGCAAGTAATCGGCAGATGAAGCTCTGGTTGTATTTTCTTTTCTAGGTTTTCTAACTTGCCCGAAGCTTTTACTGTTCTAAAGGAATTTTTGTCTATAAAAGCTATACCAGCAGAATCATAACCACGGTATTCCAATTTTTTTAAAGCATCAAGTGCTATATACAAAGCAGGCTGAAAACCTGTATATCCTATAATACCGCACATATATATATTCTCCTTCTGGTTTTGAAGATTAAAGTTTAGACTTTATCTTGTGACTTAATTCATTATATGCTTAATTTTCTCTTTTGTCAAAGCAGACTTTTTTGGGAATTTAAATATTTGACAATTAATCTTCCCCTTCTTATAATATAATAAATCTAAATTAAAGGGATATTTATGAATATATACGATCAACATCTACACTCCTTTTTGTCTTGCGATTCTACAGAAAATTTTGAAGAATATCTTAAAATTGCACAAAGGCAAGGCGCAAAGTATTTTATTTCTACTGAACATCTTGATCTTTCAAGTCTTTATCTAGGTAAGGACGATATATTCGATTTAGAAATGCAAGAAAAATTGCGCGAAACATTACAAAAAAAATATAGCGTCAAAATTCTAAAAGGCGTAGAAATGGGCTATAAATTTTCACGCATAAAAGAAATGGAAGCCATTGTAAATAATAATAATTTTGATTTAGTTATACTCTCTGTGCACGAAACGGAAACAGTCGAATGCGCTCTAGCAGATTTTCATGGTAAACTTTCGCCACACATGGCCTATGAAAATTATCTTGAACTCTATATTGATATGTTAGAAAATTGTGATTTTTTTGATGTTGTGGGGCATATAGACTTTTTACTGCGCTTTATCGACAGGATAAATATAGAAGAAAATAAAAATACTCTGACTAAACTTCTGAAGCTTGTTATATCTAAAGATAAATGCCTTGAATTCAATACAAAATTTATTTATCAACAAAAAGATAGTAGCTATTTAGAATATATCTTCTCATTATATTTTTCCTTAGGTGGCAGAAAAGTTTCATTAGGCAGCGATGCGCATTCAATAGAGTATTACAGAGCTTCATTCAATGAAGCTATTGAAATATTAAAAAAAATTGGCTTTACACATATAAGCCATTTTCAAAAAAGAAAAGAAATAGCTATAGAAATTTAATTTTTATTTTATAGCAAAAAGGGGAAAGTTATGCTTTCCCCATATTTTATTCAATTTCAGCAAGAGGCAGAGGTCTAGCAATAAAATAACCTTGCGAAAAAGCTATTTCCATTTTTTGTAAGTAATTTTGTATAGCCTCGTTTTCTACAAATTCTGCAACTAATTCTGCATTCATTCTTTTTGCCATATATTGCACTGTTTCAAGAATGATTTTCATATCTTCATTTACAATGATGTCTTTAATAATAGAGCCGTCAAGCTTGATGAAATCAGGCTTAATCGCCAAAATAATTGAGAGAGTCGAATAGCCTGCACCAAAATCATCCACAGCAACCTTACTGCCTACTTCATGAATTTTCTGCAAGAAATCCACTAGGATATCAATAGATCCATAACTTTCAGTTTCGACAAATTCAACAATAATTCTTTCTGGATTTGGAAATGCTTTCAATTTAGATATAAGCCAATGCCTAAAGCTTTGAGATTCCAAATCATACACAGAAATATTTATAGAAAGGCTTTCGCTTCTATCTGTAAAATCAGCCAAAGCTTTTTCTATCATTGATTTACTTAACTCTTTGTAAAATTTATATTTTTTTGCAAATTCAAGAAAAGCAAATGGATAATAAATTTTTCCATCAAGATCAATTATGCGCATCAAGGCTTCATATTTATCTATTTTTTTCAGCTTGTTATTATAGATTGCTTGATAATAAGGCACAACCCTATCATGATCGATGGTGCGCTTTAAAAGTGCAATATCCTCAAGTTCGCCATGGGCTTGTACTACATATTCAGCCCTTTTATCACAAATTAAATAATTTTCTTGCGAATTTTTTTCCATATAAAGATATTTTGTCGCTGAACCAAGCAAATCTTCTTGCTCCATCGCAACTACATAGCGAACAACCCCCGTGAGCCCTGTTTCATTTGAGGAGGCGTATTCGTAGGCATTATGCAAGCTTTTTGTGGCAATAATAAATTGCGCATTTGAGATAGGACTAGTATTTGCTATCACAAAGGATTTATAGTTGATCACATAAAGCTTATAATCAGGCAACAGCTCTCTTAAAACCGTTCTACTCTGAGCCATCACTTCATTGCAGGCTTTATAATACAATTCTTCGCCAGCAAAAGCTATGGCCGCGTCGGCAGTATGAACCTCTAAAAGGCAGATTTTATCAAACTTATATTCTTGTCTGTCAAGTTCATATTGATAAAAATTTGGTAAATTAAAATGCGAATCAATATATTTATTTTCTGCGCGCTCTTTTGTAACATTTTCAATTTTACTAAATAATTCAATATGCTTAGCAGTAATGTGCTCTTTTTGCAACTGCATAGCTTTGTCTAGAAAGCTTGTATCTTGCGTTGGAATTTTCTGCTCTTCAAGCGCCAAGACATCAGGAATTATATAAGTATTTTCTTCAGCTATACCTGTAAAAGTAGTGATACCATTATTGAAGTAGTTTTTCCCATTATAATTAGAAAACTCACCAAGCATAAAAATTCCACTCACATTATATTCTTGGAATGGAGCCAATTCCCACTTAGAAAAATTTTGCAAGTTCATTTTTCGCGCAAGGCAAGTATAGACAAAAAGTTCTTCAACCGGCTCTTCAAGAATTTGCGAGCATAGTGCATGCATAGCTCTGATTGTTTTATCAGGATTTACGTAACCAAGCCTAAACTTTATGTTTTCGGGTAAAGTGCTGTGGTAAAGGGCTAAAGAAGATGAGTTTGGAATATATTTCATAAAGAAACCGCAGTTTATCTCAGTGTCAGTGATAAATGGGAAATTCATAAAATAATCAGAATTTGCCCTGTCTGCGAAATCCTTTCTATGCATCATTTCATTTTTATCTAAGGTAAGACAGTCGCAAAGCCAATCAAGCGCTGGAACATTTTCAATCTCATCAATAATATCTTCGTGAGCTTTTGTTACTGTATATTCGCCACTAATCACTTCAAAGGTATTGAAAGAATGAGAAAAATTTCTTTCAAGTTCTCCGTATGCACAAAAAGCAAACACAACATCTGTCAAAACACCATCAGCAGAGAAAATATAACCGGGAATATCAATTTTATTGTCACCAATAATACCGCCAACTAATTTTATATGAGGCGAAAGATTATTAATTTCTTCAACAAAAGGATAAGCATCACGAAAATCTTGCGAAAAAATGAGATGCACAAGTGAATTTTCAATAAATGAATTTTGACTAAAACTTGAATGAATTTCTAAAGCTAATTCTTTAGGGCTTTTGTCTTTCCAGGAAAATATTTCAAGCTTTAAGTCTAAGTTTTCGTAACTATCAAAAATAATAATGGTTTCATCTTCCATTTGTTCGCTATTATAAATAACCGCAACAGGTACTGATGAACCTATAACCTGAGAGTGAGGAAGCAAATCCTTTATCAATACAGCAACTTCCACTGCTTCATCTTCTTTCATTAAAGAAGTAAAAATCCTTATGAAGCAATTAGGCATTGAGTGAATATTTTGAAGTTTTATAAATTCCTCAAGTTCTGTAACTCCTTGATAGCGACAAACTACACGCTGCATATTTTCCCCTTTATCCCGCTTACAAACTCATAACCTAAAACTTCAAACTAATGCTAGTAGAATAAAAGTAGTTTATGGGTTAAATTTTATTCCCCCATACTTTTATCATAGGTATAAAAAGTAGTGGAGTGAATGTTTTTCCCTTGCATTCTTGCTATATTACAAAATTTCACCATATCAGAAGATGGTATTTTTATATCGTCAATGTGATAAGAACCAACAGAAAAACTTATGTCATGCTTAATTGCTGAAGTGTCGGAAAATTGAGGTATAAGTTTTTGCTCTATAAAATCATCCAAACTAGATTGATTTTCATTCATACGCGCAAAAACAAAGAAAAGATCTTGCCCATCACGCATAATTATTGCATCATCATTCTCATAATAAGTAAAGAGCATTTCACCCATTGTTTCCATTAACTTTGTGGCTTGCTTATGACCGTCATAAGCAAGGATTATTTTAAATAAATCAACATCAATAGCTGTTAATGCATAAGTATTCGCAGGAATATTCGCTAGCTTCTCATCAAAAGTTCGCATAAATACATCTTTTGATAAAACATGGATATGAGAATCAAGCGCCTGTGTCGCTTGTTTCCTTTTAATGAATAACTTGTATAGAGTGAAAAGCGTAGCACAAGCAAGAAGCAAAATTGCAAGCCCAAAAACAATACTTTTTGAAACAACATTTGGCACATCAAAAGGCATTACTTCTAAATGTGGCTCTACTTCATCTAAACGAGTTGCTACATATTCAGCTTGTGAAAGTAAGGCATTGAAAATTGGTAAATATTTATTTGCTATATCATTTGAAATATAAAAGCTTTGCTTTACATCAATACCTGTTTCTACAATAATATTTTCTGACTCATAAAGATTTCTAGCATAAGCCATACTTCCAGCTGCGCTTGACTCAAGTAATAGGCGAGAAAACAATGCTCCTTCGACTTCATTATTCGTGTAAGCATTCAATAAATCATCAGAATTTTGAAACTGCACAAAACTAGCCTTAGGAAAATCCACTCGCAAAGAATCTAAACTTAGGGGATACTTCAAAACACCAACACTTTGTGTAGTCGATTTCATGTGCTCCAAAGTCAATTTTGTATTGAAAATCATCATCAGCTTTTCAACATTATAAGCTATAGTGCTTTGATAGTTGAGATTTAGCTCATTCAAACCAATAAGGCTTGTAATTATAATATCATAGCGGCGCTCTCTAGCCTCTCTTAATTCATACTCTCTATATTCAACATTAAAGCCATAGTTTTGCGCAAGAGCATTCATCATATCAACAACAATACCAGCTGCTTCGCCATCTTTATTCGTATATTGGAATGGTTTATGATTTTCATTGTAAGCAACAACAAAGCTATGATTTTTTAAAAGCTCCTCTTCCTCTTGAAGAATTTGTCTAGAATAGCTTTGTTCACTCAAAAGAGTTTGAGCTTGCAAACTCTGAAAAGAAAACAATATACATAAGACGATGAAAAGACAACAAGTCGTAAGAGTTAGAGTAATTTTAATAGTATTTTTACATAAAAAATTGCTATACATTGCCATCCCTTACTTCTCTGTCATTAAGCGTAAGCACAAGCATCAAAACAACTCGTCCATCGTGCCAATGCACCAATTTCTCAGTAATAATAACGTTTTTACGGATGTGATATATAAAAAACTCGCGTGTGTGAGGTTCAAATGCAGCTTTATTATTTCCATCAAAATATGCAGAATCTGAAAAGCCTTTACCGTGATAGAAGCTTTGTAAAAATGTTTCGCCTAAAATACCACGATAACCAAAGGTTGTCTGCGTAACTTTATTAGCGTAAACAATTTCTTTTTTATTAATATCATAAACAAAAACACCGACATCTACTGCATCTAAAATAGCTTTCAAACTCAACATTACTCTTGCAGAATCAGTATTTGTTCTTCTTGACTGTTCTGCCATAACGTTAATGCTTTGTACAACTTCACCAAGCTTTCCAGTCGCTTGAGGTATTTGCGTTATAGCACCAGTTCTTATTTCTTCGACTCTTGTCAATAACATCCCAATATCTTTGAAGAAAAAGGCTGCCAATATAACCAAAAGAAAAGAAATACCTAAAAAGCAAAGAGCTAAAACAAACCAAACCTGATTCAACATTTCAGAAAACTCTGCATCAAGTTCTTGTGCCAATTGGTTTGCCCAAATATAGCCTATTACTTTTCCATCTCTTTCTATAGGCAACATCGCATTAAGAATTTCACCTCTTACCATTTCACCTTTGTCGACCAATGGAGTATTCGTTTCCATGACCTGTCTACCAGGGTGCTGGTCATTTATGCGCACACCGACTAAATGCTCGTAAGTAGATGAGGGACCATAGGTAAGTATTACATCAAATTCATTACTATAATAACCTACACCTAGGCCAGGAGCCAGTGTACTCACATAATCAGAAATAGGCTTAAGGTAGTTTTGAAGAGCTTGAATTTTCTTTTCTCGAGTTGCATCTTCTAAACCTAAAGATTCAATAATTTCAGTATATCCTCCTGGAGGAATTTCCGCATCCAATACTTTTGTAAAAGAAATTAAATAGTTACCTCTTTCTTTTTCGGAAACTTCTGCTAACAAGTTTTTACCAAGTATTGCTATCCCAATGAATGATACACTGAGAAAAACAAAAAGAAAGAACAAAACTCTGAAGTGGTATGAGTGATAAAATTGCTTCTTAGACATGAAAACTCCATAAAAAGTTATTGCAGACATCTATAATACAATTTCACACAAGAGTCAAGAATTACACTGGAGCAAAAAAACAGTAGATAGACGCTAAATTCTATTCAAAAGCCAAACTACTGCATCGTTTATTACTTCTTCCTTATTATACTCATTGAAAATTTCGTGGAATAAGCCACCATAAATTTTGAGTTGCCTATCAAACGATTGTATATTTTTAAAGAAGAAAACACTATCTTTTTCACTTACTAAACCATCTTTTTCACCATGCATAATAAAAACTGGATAATTAAAAGTATGAATTTTCTCACTAAACCAATCTACCCCATCGCATAAGGCATAACAAAGACCTGGCGTGAAACTTTTGCCATTATAAGGATCAATTGCGTACCAATCAACCACCTCTTTTACACTACAAACACCACTTCCAAGTTCGTTTGGCAAAGGCATAAGCAAATCTAACCCCTTAGGAACAGATGTTATCAAACCAATTTCATCCTTTACTAAGGTGCCGCTTGTAATAAAACCTTTTATTTTTTTATTCGGATACTTAGCCCCGTAAAGGGATACTGTAAAGCCACCCATGCTATGACCTAGAACAAAGACTGGCAAATCAGGGTGCGCCTCAATAGCTAAATCTATGATAACATTTGTATCATCTAAAAGCTCATGAAAAGTCGATAAATGCGCCTTATGCCCCTCACTTCGCCCATGTCCACGATGATCAAAGCGATAAGTCCCAACATTAGCAGCGTTAAATTGTTTTACAAGATGATCATATCGGCCTTGATGTTCACATAAGCCATGCACAACTACAAGCACAGCCTTCATGTTTTGAGGCAAATCAGTCTTCATATAAAGTTTTGTATTATCAAATGACTCAATCATAATTTCTTTTGTATCAATCATAGAACTCTCCTCAAATAAATTTAAAATATAAATATCACATATTATAAAAAGGGTCAAATGCTTAGTAGGAATATACAAATAATTAATTTTAGAATTCCCTACTCACCCACAAAAGCTTGCCTATAACACGAAATTGCTCATCAGTATATTCACTTTTATCAAGCATAATATCGCTATATTCCTTATTATGAGATTTTAAAACAAGAGTTTTTGGCAAAAAATCAATTTGCTTCAAATAAATAACATCTTCAAAACCAACAGCAAAAATTTTTCCAGTTTCTAAATTTTTCTTTGATTCATCAATCAAAACCATATCATTATCATTGATAGTTGGCGACATAGAATCACCAGAAACCCTAAACAAAACAAGATTGTTAGGGTTTCCCTTTGATTGAATAAATGCGCGAGGGAAAGGGACATGATCTATTATATTATCATCTGTTTCAAGTCCGCCATAGCCAGCGCACAAAACAGCATTCACCAAGGGGATATAGAGCGTAGAATCATCTCCTTGATCAATTTTACTTGAATTTTGAGCACTTGCCTGTACTCCTGTAAGGATATAGTTCACATCAAAAGGAAGTTTTGATAGTTTTTCTAAAAATGAAGCAGGTGGAGATACAGTCTCTTTTTCATAAGACAAGAGAGAAGTTTTATGTATCCCTAAAGCATTTGCAAGGCCTTCTTGAGTAAGTTTATTTTTTTTCCTTTCCTCTTTAAGTCTTAACCCAAAACTCATAAATCCTCCTACAGATTTTATAATAAAAAATTTCAAAATTCATAAAAACAGCTTGACAAAGTTTGAAGATGTGCTACTTTTAATTTGTAAAGAATGAACAAATAAGACATAAACTCAAGTTCATCTTCTTTTTGTAAAAATAAAGTAGTACATTTTCAAATTTCAGTCAAGGACTTTTTTGAAATTATCAAGGAGAATATTTATGACAATGGCAACACTATTAGAAAAATGTCCACAAGGTATTTCAATCACACGCATTAACGGAAAATGGCGCACAGAAATAAGAGGGAAATACAGCGTAAGAAAAATTACAACAAAAAGCTTTCCTACTCAGCAACTCATTTTAGGCTTGATCGACACACAAGCAGAATATGCCTTTGCTTCATAAACATTTTCCCCTTTTCGATCAACTCTCATTAAATAAAAGATGGTTTTATCTACGTTATTTCATACTGTTATATTACTAATGTATTCTAATAAGTTTTCAAATTATAAAAATCTTGCAAAACAAGTATTTTAATGCTAATTATAATAATCACAAGTGTTGTAGAAAGCATGAGCATTTATACATGGTGAAAAAAATTGCTCGAACTTGCAACACTAGCACTATATTTTACTGTTTAGGAGATTAATATGACTTCATTTACTCACATAATCAAAGATGAACAAGGAATACATGCAAGACCTGCTGGACTTTTAGTTAAGGAATTAGCTGCTTTTTCATCAACCATAACTTTGCAAAAAGGCGAAAAAAAAGCTGATGCCAAAAAACTCTTTGCAGTTATGGCTTTAGCTGCAAAAAAAGGCGATGAATTAACTGTTTCTGCTGAAGGCGATGATGCTGAACAAGCTTTGGCTTTTGCAAAAGACTTTTTAGACAAAAACCTTTAATTTATTTATACCTTATAAATTAAATTTCTCTCACTCATTTCTTTATTCTGTTGTCTTACCATATGCGCAGAATTAAAAAGATCACTCTTTATGAATTTGCACACGACACAACTTCATAAAGAGAAGGAATATACTATGATAAAATTACAAGGTAAAGGCGTCTCTAAAGGAATTGCTATAGGCAAACTTTATTTCGCTACTCAATTAGATTTAAATCTTCCATTTTCAGCCTTAGAGAGTTCTGTCGAAGAAGAGTTGGCGAGCTTTGAATTTGCACGCACAAAGGCTATAGAACAACTTGGCATTATTGGCGAAAAAACAAAAGATAGACTCGGTGAAGAAAATGCTGCACTTTTTGAAGTGCACCAAATGATGCTCGATGATCTTGATTATCGCGAAGCAATTGAAAATGAAATAAAAAATAATAAAGCTTCGGCTCCTTATGCTGTTAGTGTTGCCGCAAAACAATTTGCAATGATATTTTCTGAAATGGACGACGAATATATGAAGGCTCGTGCGCTTGACGTGCAAGACATTTCTCGACGTGTCATTGAAATCTTACTCAATAAGCAAAGCAATGAGAATTTAGACGAGGCTTGCATATATGCTGGTCCTGATTTCACTCCTAGT
The DNA here is from genome assembly GCA_964369165.1 of uncultured Desulfovibrionaceae bacterium. Classification (GTDB taxonomy): domain Bacteria; phylum Desulfobacterota; class Desulfovibrionia; order Desulfovibrionales; family Desulfovibrionaceae; genus CAYJAZ01. Next base: position 34,149 of record CAYJFE010000011.1, read on the forward strand.
GAAACAGCTCAATTTGATAGAGAAAGAGTGCTTGGTATTGCCACAGCACAAGGCAGTAAAAATTCACATACTGCAATATTTGCTCGCACACTTAGCTTGCCTGCTGTTATTGGTTTAGAAAATACACTTAATGAAAAATACAACAACCTTATAGCAATCATTGATGGCATAGAAGGTACTGTAATTATTGAACCTGATGAGAAAACTTTAGCTGAGAAACAAGCTCAAAAGAAAATACTCGAAGAAGAAGAAGCAAAACTAGAAGCTTTTAGAGGCAAAAAAACGGTCACTAAATCTGGTCGTGAAGTAAAGCTTTATGCAAATATAGGAACTGTTGCAGACGTTGAGGCAGTTCTAAAAAGTGATGCTGAAGGTATTGGGCTGTTCAGAAGTGAATTTTTATACTTAGAAAGCAACGATTACCCTACTGAAGAAGTGCAATACAAAGCTTACAGTGAAGTAGCTAAAAAAATGAATGGCAAACCTGTTATTGTGCGCACTTTAGACATTGGTGCTGACAAGCAAGCTGACTATTTCAAACTACCGAAAGAAGAAAATCCTGCAATGGGTATGCGTGCTATACGTATCTGCCTTACAAGACCTGAAATATTCAAAACTCAGCTGCGCGCAATATATAGAGCTTCTGCTCATGGCAACATCTATCTCATGCTTCCTATGATTGTTTCTGTGGATGAAGTTCTTCGCACAAAAGCCATCATTGAAGAAATAAAAGTTGAACTTAAGGCTGAAAACAAAGAGTTCAACCCTGACATTCCTGTTGGTATCATGATTGAAACACCTGCCGCAGTTATGATTAGTGATCTATTAGCAAAAGAAGTTGACTTCTTTAGTATGGGAACTAATGACCTCACACAATACACACTTGCTGTCGACAGGCAAAACGACAGTATTTCTGAATTTACAGACACTCACCATGAAGCCATACTGCGTATGATTGAAATTGTTTGTAAAAACGCTCATGCCAATGGTATTTGGGCTGGCATATGCGGCGAACTTGCCTATGACATGAAGCTTACTGAGTTCTTTAACCGAATTGGCTTAGACGAACTTTCAGTCACACCTTCTGCTGTTTTAGCATTAAGACAAAAAATATCTGAAAGCTAATTTAAATTAGTAACCGCCCACTCTCGCATTTACAAGGGTGGGCGGTTTTTTTCAATAAAATTGTATTATTATTCGCTTCTAAAACTCGTAATGCCCTGTTTCGACACCCTCAATATCAATAATATGTGGCACCATTCTCACCAATACGCCCTTTGGTCCAACTTCAGTAAATGAGCGAATTTTATCATTATAAATATTGGTGATAATTTGTGACCATAAAACAGAAGATACTACTTGTTTTTTCATGAGAGTAAATATTTTTTTACTATCACTTATGCCCTCAGCAGTAACATTGGCATAGAGAGGAGCAATAGGTTCATTCCAAGTATATTTTTCTAATGCCTTACAAAATTCTGTATTGATTTCAGACATTAAAGAAGTATGGAAAGCACCACTTACGGCTAAAGGAATGGCTTTTGCTTTTTGCGGTTTCAATCTTTCAACAACTTCCTCAACTGCTTCTTTATGTCCACTTATTGAAAACTGCTTCGGCGTATTATAGTTTGCTATGCGCACAACTTTGCCACTTTCCTTTGCAACTTCATCAATAATAGGCTCAACTTCTTCGCGTCCAAGGCGCAAAACTACGTACATAGTGCCTTCGTTATTTGGATCAGCTTCGTCCATCAACTTTCCACGCAAAGAAACAAGCTGTAAAGTATCGTCTATTGAGAGCACTTTTGCCGCTGCCAAAGCCGAATATTCTCCAAGACTATGCCCAGCAAAAGCTAAGGGCTCAACCTTTGCAGCATAAGTTAGCCACAAAGCCAAATTCACTGTAGTAAGCGCAGGTTGAAGATTTTTAGTATTTGCCATAAGCATTTCGTCATTGCTTTCCCAATAAATTTCGCGAAGTGGCAAAGATGAATATTTTTCGGCTTTTTTCCATAAATCCATAATGTCTTTTTCTCTTTCTGCAAGCTCTTTTCCCATCATTGGAGTTTGTGAGCCTTGACCTGGAAACATTATAGCTGTTTTTCTAGTAATTGTCATACAGTAAGTTCCTTGAATGTAAGAATTAATCGTATTTTACTGCAGAAATCTTCATTAATCTATCCCAATTATGGTGTGATTGAATATATCTGAAAGTACCTGTTTTTGCACGAATAACCATTGATTGTGTAGACGCGCCATTTTTTGAATAAGTAACGCCTTTTAATAAATCACCGCCTGATATACCTGTTGCGGCAAAAAATGCGTCATCACTTTTAATGAGCGTTTCTACTGAAAGGATTTCTCTTGTATCAATGCCAGCTTTTTCGATTGCTTCTTTTTCAAGATAGGATTGAGGGTCTAAGCGAGCCAAAAGTTGCCCGCCCATTCCTTTGATAGCGCAAGCAGAAATCACGCCTTCTGGTGAGCCTCCTACGCCCATCATGATATCAACATCAGTGTTAGGATCGCAAACCATTAAAGCGCCAGTTAAATCACCGTCAGTATGAAGAAGGATTCTTGCACCAACTTCACGCACTTCTTGAATTATTTTTTGATGACGTGGTTTATCGAGGATAAACACAACTATATCATTGATATCTTTACCTATAGCTTTTGCAACATTGGCTATAGTATCTTTCACAGGAGCATCAAGATCGACAACATTTCGTGCAGCCTCGCTGACCACTAATTTTTGCATATAGTAGCTTGGGCCAGGATTATACATTTTACCTTTTGGACAAGCGCCTATAACTGAAATTGCATTTGCTCTCCCATAAGCAAGCAAACTTGTGCCTTCAACAGGGTCAACAGCAATATCAAGAGCAGGACCTTGCCCTGAGCCAACTTTTTCACCAGTATAAAGCATAGGAGCTTCGTCTTTTTCGCCTTCTCCAACTATAATAGTGCCATCTATGTCAATCGAATTAAATGAAAGACGCATAGCATCGACCGCAGCGCCATCACCTTCTTCTTTTTGCCCTCTGCCAAGCCAACGTGCTGAGGCCAAGGCTGCTGCTTCTGTTACGCGAACTAGGTCAAAGCCAATATTTTTTTCAGGAGTTTGCATAAATATCTCTCTTTTTATTTTAAAAAATTAAGTAGAATTTGGTTATTTTTATATCTTATTTTTATATAAAGTTCAAGTTTTTATTTGAGCTATTAAAATAAAAAAGCGGCAAATCTTTTTAAGATTCACCGCCTTATTTATACTGATATTTGAGTATCTTATTTAAACATACCAACCATCAAGAAGCAGAAACCAGTAACTACAAACATACCAGCTACGTTCAAGACAAGGCCAGCTTTAATCATTGCAGAAATAGGCACTCTTCCGCTACCAAAAACGATAGTATTTGGAGGAGTTGCAACAGGCATCATAAATGCGCATGAAGCAGCGATTGCAGCAGGAATTGTATACATTTGCGGTGGCACGCCTTGAGTTGCGGCTAATGCACCAAGAAGAGGCAAGAATGCCGCTGCTGTGGCTGTATTTGAAGTTACTTCTGTCAAGAATATGATAACTGTTACAAGTGTGAGTGTCATAACAATAGGAGCAACGCCTTTTAGGCCGCCCAATGCCTCAGAAATCCACACAGCAAGGCCTGATGAAGAAATAACAGCTGCTAAAGACAAACCACCACCAAAGAGAAGGAGTGTGCCCCAAGGAAGACCCGCTGTTGCTTTCCAATCCATAACAAATATTCTTTTCTTCGCATCAACTGGAATGATGAAAAGCAAAATACCAGCTGTCATAGCGATGAAAGTATCGTTTACAAATTTAATATAGTTATCAATAAATGGTTCAGCAATCCATGAACAAGCAGTTAAAGCAAAGACTACAGCGATATATTTTTCGCCTTTACTCCAAGCGCCTAATTTTGCTAATTCTTGTTGAATAACTTGAGCTGAATTTTCAGAATTGAGGTTAAATCTTTTTCTGCAAAGCCACAACCATGTGATTGTAAGCATTGTAACAGCGACAGGAACACCAAGCAACATCCACTGGCCAAAGCCAATGCTGATTTGATAGTTTTCTTCAAGATATGCTTTCAAAAATGCGTTTGGAGGTGTACCAATAAGAGTACCGATACCGCCTAAGCTTGCGCCATAAGCAACACCTAATAAGAGAGCTGTGGCATAGCGTTGGTGGTCTGAATTTTTTTCGTCAACAACCATGGTGATAACTGATAAAGCGATAGGAAGCATCATAATAGCTGTAGCTGAGTTACTTACCCACATGGAAAGAAAAGCTGTTGCCATCATAAAGCCAGCTATTTGGTGCTTACCTCTATAGCCAACAATATTGATGATGTTCAATGCAATACGGCGGTGCAAGTTCCATCTTTCCATAGCAATACCAAGCATAAAACCACCCAAGAAGAGGTATATGGTTGAGTTTGCGTAAGGCGATAAGGCTTGCCCCATGGTGCCAAGTTCAAGAGCAGGAATTAAGAGTATAGGCAAAAGAGAAGCTACTGGAATTGGAATAGCTTCAGTAGCCCACCAAATGGCCATAAGAGTCGCTAATCCAAAACATTTCCACGCTTCAGGTGTCATACCTTGTGGGGGGTCAAATACGAAAACCATTGCAAAGCCTAAAAGACCAATAACGAACCCTATCCAGCATTCAATTCTGTAAATACCTTGATATTCCTCTAGTTTTTCTGGTAATGGCATACATCCTCCATAATCATTTAAAATTCAATTTTTCCAGCTTCAACCACGTTTGAGATATTATTTCAATATCTTTTGTATGAAATGTAAGTGTGCTCTGGCTTATATGGCAAAACACACTTACTAATGTCCGTAACCTTAATTTATAGAGATTTCTATACTTTGCATACGAAATCAACTATGCCATAGCTGCTTCTAAGTCTGGTTTGACATATAAATCATCACCATTACTGTCAACACCCACTAATAAAGGCATATTTTCAATTTCGATTTTGCGCACAGCTTCTGGGCCAAGCTCTTCATAAGCTATAACTTCCACAGATTTCACGCATTTAGAAAGCAAAGCCCCTGCTCCGCCAGTTGCAAGCAGATAGAGCCCTTTATGCTCTTCCATTGCATCTATAACAGACTGACTTCTTTTGCCTTTCCCTATGCCTGCGGCAAGGCCTAAAGAATAAAGACGTGGCGCAAAAGCATCCATGCGATAAGAGCTAGTAGGCCCGCAAGCGCCAATCACCTTGCCTTCTGGCGTAGGAGATGGCCCCATATAATAGATAACTTGCCCTTCCATATCAAAAGGAAGCTCTTTACCTGCATCAATAGCATCTATAAAGCGCTTGTGCGCTGCATCACGGCAAGAATAGATCACACCTGAAAGATAGATCAAATCGCCGCTTTTGACTTTTGTGATGTCCTCTTTAGAAAGAGGTGTAGTAAAATTCCATGTAGCCATTATACTTTTCCTTTTTCTTAAAGAGTTAGAATGTTATACTTCCATGTCTGATTGAATGGCATTGAATATTGACAGCAAGTGGCAAAGAAGCAATGTGGCAAGGCGCTTTTGCAATTTTCACTGCAAAGGCTGTTGTTTCGCCGCCAAGCCCCATTGGCCCTATGCCAAGCTTGTTAAGTCTTTTCAATAAATCTTCTTCTATAGCCTGCAATTCAGGGTCAGGATTTGTGTCGTATAAATCACGAAGCAAAGCTTTTTTAGCCAAAATCGGGGCAGATTCAAAAGTTCCGCCAAAACCGACACCCACAACTACAGGAGGGCAAGGATTAGGCCCGGCTTCTGCTACTCGATTAATAACAAATTCTTTCATACCCTCAACGCCTTGAGAAGGAGTGAGCATGGTCACACGTGACATATTTTCACTGCCGCCGCCTTTTGCAAGGAATGAAATTGTAAGTTTATCGCCTGCCACCATTTCTGTATGGATAACTGCAGGAGAGTTGTCCTTTGTGTTTTTGCGTGTGATAGGATCGCACATAGATTTTCTAAGATAGGCCTTTTCATAAGCTTCAATCATAGCTTTATTGATAAGCTCATTCAAAGTGCCCTCTTCAACTTTCACATCTTCGCCACGTTCAACAAAGAAAATCGCTGTGCCTGTATCTTGGCAAAGAGGCACTTTTGATTCTTTAGCATAGTCTGCATTTTCAAGAAGTTGTCTGAAAACTTCTTTAGATGCAGGATTTTTTTCTCTTTCTTGCCCGTCTTGCAAAGCTTTGTAGGCATCTGCCTCTAAAGCTGTTGTGGCATGAGCAATCATTTGAACAATGCCGTCAAATACTTGTTTATTAGGTAAAATCTTCATACTCTACCCTTCTCTACTCTGCGCCAAGTTTTTTCAAAATAAATTTAGGCACAATACCTTTCACGCTTTCAATAGTAATCATTTTGCGCATGATGCCTAATTGGTCTTGCAATGGAATTTGTTTTGGGCACACATCTTCACAGCCGAGTAAGCCCATGCAACCAAATACTCCTGTATCATCGCCAACTAATTCGTAATAGTCTTTTGAAGTACGATTATCACGTGGATCCATATAGAAACGAGCAAGTCTGTTGATGCTTGTTGCGCCAATAAAATCTTCACGCATACGCGCATTACCACAAGCAGCAACGCAGCAACCGCATTCGATACAACGATCTAACTCAAAGATATGATTAGCTAATTCATTATCCATGCGTTCTTCTTCTGCTGTTGGGTCGAATTCTTTTTCTGTGTGGATCCAAGATTCGATCTTTGTGCCCACTTGTCTAAACCAAGTACCTGTATCTACAGATAAATCGCCTACAAGTTTGAATACTGGAAGCGGGTGCAAGGTAATAACATCTGGCAAATCAGAGGTTTGTGTATGACAAGCAAGAGCTGGTCTACCGTTAATTACCATACCGCAAGAACCGCAGATGCCTGCTCTACAGCAAAAGTCAAATTGCAAGCTAGGATCTTGTGTATCACGAATAAGGTTTAAGGCAACAAATAAAGTCATGCGGTCAAATTCTTCTAAGAAGAAAGATTGCATATGCGCTTTTTTGGCGGGGTCAGCAGGATTATATCTAAATATTTGAAATTCTAATTTTCTAGCCATGTTCAGTCCTTTTTGTGTGTTGAGCTAAAACTATTTAAGTAAGTTTTCATTAATACGAAGTTTTTCAGCTGGAATATCTGCGTATATAATCTTACCGCCGCCATAACCGCGTTCGCCAGGAGCTAATTCATAATAAGGTGTAGCTTCTTCATAGCTCAAAGTTGGCAAGTCATCACCTGGCTTCCAATGAGCCAAGGTACGGTTGAGCCATTCTTGGTCATTACGTTCTGGATAGTCTTCACGAGCGTGAGCACCACGGCTTTCAGTACGTTTTAATGCGCCGTAAGCTGTGCAAAGCGCTAATTTGAGCATGCCATCTACACGAAGTGCCAAGGAAAGCTCTGGAGTGAAGCCTACAATATTTGAACCGCGAAGACCAATTTTCTTTGCTCTTTCACGAAGTTCTTGCAATTTTACTACGCCTTCTTCTAAGCTTGGGCCATTACGGAAAATACCCACGTGATCCATCATAATATCTTGCATAGCATTACGGATTTCTGTGGCATTTTCATTGCCATTTTTAGAATGAGTGATTGCATTTATTTTTTCTTCAATCTGCGCTTTGGCATCTGCAATACATTGAGTTTTTATGATATTTTCATTTGACTTCAAGAATTCAGTCACTTTTTCGCCAATCACACGGCCTGAAACAATGGTTTCAGCTAATGAGTTACCGCCAAGACGGTTGAAGC
>CAYJFE010000012.1:0-1948 GCA_964369165.1 uncultured Desulfovibrionaceae bacterium
CGAAAATCAAAGTTTAGGCCTTATTTAGCTCTTTAGCCACATAAATATTTAAATTGTTTTTTTAAGGAAAGGGGAGTTTGAGGGGAAAACCTCATTTTTCTCAAAAAAAATGTGGTTTTCCCCTCAAAAATCATTTCACAAAAGAAAGGATAAAACAATGAATAAAAAAATATGCGTAATGCCAGGTGATGGCATAGGCCCAGAAATCACCAAGCAAGCCTTGCTTGTCTTGGAAGCCATTGGCAAGAAATTCGGCCATAGTTTTGAAATTGATGAAGCTTTAATTGGCGGTATTGCTATTGATACTGATGGTGTGCCACTTCCGCAAGCAACTATTGATAAATGTAAACAAGCTGATGCCGTAATTCTTGGTGCAGTTGGTGGCGAAAAATGGGATACTATTGATCCTGCTATCCGCCCTGAGCGTGGTCTTTTGGGTATTAGAAAAGAATTGGCTTTATTTGCTAATCTTCGTCCCGCTGTGCTTTTCCCAGAGTTAGCTGGCGCTTGTCTTCTTCGTCCTGACATTGTGAAAGACGGGCTTGATATTATGGTTATCCGTGAGCTTACTGGCGGTATTTACTTTGGTAAACCTGCTGGTGTTGAAGTGCGTGATGGCAAAAGAGTTGGCTATAATACAATGATTTATGATGAAGACGAAGTTCGTCGTATTGCAAAAGTTGGCTTTGAAACTGCTATGAAGCGTACAAAGCGTCTTTGTTCTGTTGAAAAAGCGAATGTGCTTGACGTTTCAAGATTATGGCGTGAAGTGATGCTAGAAGTTGCTAAAGACTATCCTGAAGTAGAGCTTACACATATGTATGTTGATAATGCGGCTATGCAATTAGTGCGTAACCCTAATCAATTCGATACTATAGTAACAGGCAACCTTTTTGGCGATATTTTGTCAGACGAAGCGGCTGTTATTACTGGTTCAATTGGTATGCTTCCATCTGCTTCAATGGGCGCAGAAGGCCCTGCTTTGTATGAGCCAATCCACGGTTCAGCGCCTGATATTGCAGGAAAAAATGTGGCAAACCCACTTGCGACAATCCTTTCAATTTCAATGATGCTACGTTATTCTTTCAATTTGGAAGCTGAAGCTAAATGCATTGACGATGCTGTTCAAAAAGTATTGCAAGACGATTACCGCACTCAAGACATTATGGAAGAGGGCAAAAAATTAGTTTCTACCACCGAAATGGGCGAATTGGTAGTAAAAAATATATAAGTAAGTCGAGGGCAGTCCATTGTGGCTGCCCTTTTTATTATAATAGAAAAACTTTTCAACTTTCTCACAGGAGTTATTATGCCAAAAGAAATCGAAAGAAAATTTTTATTGAAAGATGATTCGTGGAGAGAGATTGTAAAAGAGCGCAACATTCAAGGCACAATGCTGAAACAAACCTATTTGCAAAATGCTGAATGGGGTGTTGTGCGTCTCCGTCTTGCTGGCGAAAAAGCGTATATAACAATAAAAACTCGCTCAAAAACCATTGCAAGGGACGAATTTGAATACGAAATCCCGCTTGAACACGCCTTGGAAATATTTAAAACTTTAGACGAGCAGACTCATCTCACTTGCATAGAAAAAGTGCGCTATAAGATTGAAAATCAAGGCCATGTCTGGGAAATTGATGAATTTACAGGATTAAATCAAGGGCTTGTCATCGCAGAAATTGAACTGAACCGCGAAGACGAAACCTTTGCTGTTCCCCCCTGGATCGGGGAAGAGGTGACAAAGATTAGTAAGTATTTTAACTCTTCCCTCGCCAATAATCCTATTAGAAAGTAAGAGCTTAAACGAATAAATCTTTAGCGAACGCCGCATTTTTCACACAAAATGCAAGTGAGGATTTTGCGCCAAAGGCCAAAATCTATACTATTATGTCTGGGGAAGAGGTGACAAAGATTAGTAAGTATTTTAACTCTTCCCTCGCCAATAATC